>JAUWWU010000084.1 GCA_030616695.1 Candidatus Omnitrophota bacterium
AATTTTCGGAATAGGGTATGCGGAAAAACGGAGAGGTCGCCTAGTCCGGTTTATGGCAGCGGTTTGCTAAACCGCCATACCGCTGAAAGGTGGTATCGGGAGTTCAAATCTCCCCCTCTCCGCCACCGAACCACGTTGGCAATGTTGCGGGGAGAAATAGCATGTCATACGTTGTATTTGCAAGAAAATGGAGGCCGGCGAGTTTTGAAGAGGTGATCGGCCAGGAACACATAACCACCACCCTTAAGAACGCGATTTTAAATAAGAGGGTAGCCCACGCCTATATATTTACCGGCCCGCGCGGCATAGGCAAGACCTCGGTAGCCAGGATATTCGCGAAAGGGCTCAATTGTGAGAAAGGCCCTACGCCTTCGCCGTGCAATAAATGCGCCTCATGCAATGACGTCTCCTCATCTATAAGTATGGATGTCATCGAGATAGACGGCGCCTCCAATAATAGCGTTGACCAGATACGCGAATTGAGGGAGAGCATAAAATTCGCGCCTTCCTATGCCGGATACAAGATCTATATCATCGATGAAGTCCATATGCTGAGCATAGGCGCCTTTAACGCGCTTTTAAAGACGCTGGAAGAGCCTCCAAAGCACGCCAAGTTTATATTCGCTACGACCAATCCCGAGCGGATCCCCTCTACGGTCCTTTCAAGGTGCCAGAGATTTGACTTCAGGCGGATCCCCTTTAAGTTGATAATCTCTAAACTGAAAAGGATCGCCGAAAGCGAAAAACTGAAAGTCTCCGACGAGGCGATCTTTTCCGTTGCCAGGGCCTCTGACGGAAGCATGCGGGATGCCGAGTCTATCCTTGACCAGCTGAGCTCGTTCTGCGAGAAAGATATAGGCCAGGAGAATGTCATAACCCTGCTCGGCACAATAAGGGACGATAAGCTCGCGGATATAGTGAAAAAACTGTCGGAAAAAGACACGGCCGGTCTTCTTAAATCAATAGACGAATTAATATTTACAGGCAAGGATATATCGCAGTTTCTCACCGGGCTTATGGGTTATATAAGAAATCTGATGATCCTAAAAGTCTCGCCGGACCTTGCGGCGCTTATTGACCTCCCCGACAGCCACATCAATAACCTGAAAGAGCAGTCGAAGGATTTTCGGATAGAAGAACTTTTGTATATATTCTACACACTTTCCGCGACGGCTAATGCGATAAAGAGATCCGGCGTGTCCCGTTTTATAACGGAAGCCTCGTTTATAAAATTGTCCCTCAGGAATGAGATAATGTCGCTGCCTGAGATCATGGAAAAGATTGCCTGTCTTGAGTCCAATGTAGGCAGGTACAGCCCTCCGTTATACAAGAGAGAAGAGAGCACGAAGCCGGAAGCCCAAGACCCGAAGCCCGAAGCCCGGAGCGCAGAGCCCGGAGCCCGGAGCGCAGAGCCCGAAACCCGGCGCTCCTCCGCAGGTGCGGAAGAAATAAAAAATGCCTGGCCCGGGATAATCGACGCCATAAAAGGGAAAAAGATATCGATTGCGTCTTATCTTGCAGAAGGCGAAATAGTAAAAGTACAGGGTTCTCTTATTACGCTTGGTTTTGCGGCCGAGTTTAATCTGCATAAAGAAGTCCTTGAAGAAACCGCTAACAGAAAGTTTATTGAGGAGATTGCTTCCGGTATTCTCGAGCAAGGCGTAAAGCTTGAATTTATTACCGTGGAGAAGACTGAAACGCCGTCGGGCATGACCGGCGGTTCCTCAAAATTCGACGTAATAGAAGAAGAATTAGAGCGCGAGGCAGCGGAAGGCGCTACCGATGATTCGATCATCAAATCTGCCATTGAAATATTCGGCGGTAAAATCGTAAAAGGCAGAGGGAAAGATCCGGAGAGATGAGCAAATTAAGTTACGCCCGCTCTATGCAGAACCTTATCAGAGAATTTTCAAAGATGCCGGGCATAGGAGCCAAAACGGCGGAACGGCTGGCCTTTTATATCCTTAAACTGCCCCAAGAGCACGCCGAGCGCTTATCGCAGTCTATCTTAAAAGTCAAAGCGACCATCCGGTTCTGTAAGATCTGCAACAATCTAAGCGAGGGTGACTTCTGCCCCGTATGCCGCGACGAGAGCCGCGACAGGAGCGTGGTATGCGTTGTCGAAGAGCCGAACGATGTCTCCGCGATCGAGAAAGCGGGTAAGTTCAACGGCACCTATCACGTCCTTCTCGGCCGCCTGTCTCCTCTGGACGGCATAGGGCCGGAAGCACTTAAAATAAAAGGCCTCATCGAACGCGTGAAGGAAGGTAAAATAAAGGAATTGATAATAGCGACAAATTCGGATACGGAAGGCGAAACGACAGCGCTTTATATTACGAAACTATTTAAGCCCTGTAAACTCAGGATAACACGGCTCGCTTACGGGATTCCGGTAGGCAGCGACCTAAAATACGCCGACCAGGCGACTTTGATGAAAGCAATAGAGGGCCGCCTCGAGGTTTAAGGTTGACTGGCATTATTTTTTCTGTTAAGATGTTTAAAACATTATTTTAGTATATAAAATGGGAGGTGAGACATGGCGAGCTCGGTAAAAGAGGCATTTAGTTCGGCTTTTAGTTCCGTAAAAAGCGCATTTCTTTTGTGTCCAAAGGCGTTAAAGATATTTTATGTCTTATTAGGCTTTCATGTCACGGTAAACATTGTCAATCTTTTGGTCATTCCCGCGCCTGTTGAGGCCGAGATGAGCGCGGCGAGGTCTTTCTTGATAGTTATCCTGACGGTTCTGTTTATAGGGCTCTATATCTTTATTTATTGCGGAGCCATGGCCTATATCAGAGACCTCATAAAGACAGGGGCCGCAAACTTCGCGTCTTTTATTGATAACGGAAAGAAATATTCTCTCCGGTTTTTAGGTGTCAGCGCCATTACCGCTGCGGCTTTCACGATATACGGCTTCCTGGCGCGCACCATAGTCGCGGTTTTACCCGGCGCCGTAAGGATCCCGGCAGTGCTTATCGTTATCCTGCCCGGTATTGCGCTGCTTATTTTGTTTCTTATGCCGGTATATGTCTTAATCACTTCAGATTTAGGCGTCATCGCGTCTGTAAAGAAGGGGATACTTACCGGAAAGAATAATTTTTAAAAATACTCCTGCTTTTATTGATGATATTCGCGCTTAGTGCCGTAGTTATGATCGGCGCATCGATAATAACGGGCATATTTACGTTGCTCTTACGGCCGATCGCTCGTTTCATAGCAGCCCTTACCATGGCTGTGGTGCATGCTTTCCTAGTAGGAATCCTGACGAACATCGCTTATATGGATTGTTATTTAAAATCTGAAGGCACGCAATAATAGTGAAAGAGATCACAGAGATAAGGTGGCACGGGAGGGGTGGCCAGGGAGCCAAGACCGCCGCCCAGTTTCTTGCGGAAGCGGCGCTGGATTCGGGTAAATTTATTCAGGCATTCCCCGAATACGGCCCGGAGAGGGCCGGTGCCCCGATGCGCGCCTATACAAGAATAAGCGACAAAGCGATAAACATACATTCCGGCGTGGTAAATCCCGACGCCGTCGTAGTCATCGATCCCACACTGCTTACTCAAGAGGTGCTGGAAGGGCTCGCTCCAGACGGCATACTCGTTGTCAACTCTCCGAAATCCCCTTCTGAGATAAAAAAAGAGCTCGCTTATAATAAAGGAAAGGTCGCGACCGTTGACGCTACCGCTATTGCGCTTGAAACAGTCAAGATGCCTATGCCTAATACCCCGATGATAGGCGCCCTGCTTAAGGTCATGCCGGTTGTTTCGTTAGAAGCCGTAAAAGGCAAGATAGCGGACAAGTTTCTGAAAAAAATAGGCAAAGAGAAAACGGAAGCGAACTTAGAAGCAGTAAAAAGGGCCTATGAGAGGGCCAAGGTAGGGTAATGAAGAAGAAGGGCTGGAAAGAGATACCGATCGGCGGGCTTATAGACAAGGGCGGCACTGCAAAAGAGTATAAGACAGGGGATTGGCGCACTTGTATTCCTATAAGAGATGAGGCAAAGTGCATCGATTGCATGATCTGCTGGGTCTATTGCCCGGATTCCTGTATCAATACAAAAGACGGCAAGATGACCGGCTTTGACCTCGACTATTGTAAAGGGTGCGGCATATGCGCCTCAGTCTGCCCCGTTAAATGCATAAAGATGGAGAAGGAGAAGAAGTAGATTGGCAAAGGCGAAATTAATCCCGTTTACCGGAGACCAGGCAGCCGCATATGCGATGAAGCAGGTCGACCCTGACGTCGTAGCGGCATATCCCATTACGCCGCAGACAGAGATAGTGATGAATTTCTCCCAATACGTGGCTGACGGGAAGGTGGGCACCGAATTAATACCCGTCGAGTCTGAGCACAGCGCTATGAGCGCCTGTGTGGGGGCTGCCGCTGCGGGGGCAAGGACGATAACGGCGACCTCTGCCAACGGCCTTGCTCTTATGTGGGAGATCGTATACATCGCGGCCTCGACGCGGCTTCCCATAGTTATGCCTGTTGTCAATAGGGCCTTGTCAGCCCCTATAAACATCCACTGCGACCATTCCGATAGCATGGGGGCAAGGGATTCCGGGTGGATACAGATTTATTGCGAGAACGCGCAGGAGGTTTATGAGAGCGTTATAATGGCGGTAAAGATAGCGGAACACCCCAAGGTGCAGCTTCCGGTGATGGTATGCCAGGACGGCTTCATAACAAGCCACGCCGTCGAGGGACTCAGGCTTTTTGAGGATAAAGCGGTCAAGGATTTTATCGGCGAGTATAAGCCGAGGTTTTCGCTTTTAGACGTGGATAAGCCCATGACCGTCGGGCCGCTGGATTTACAGGATTTCTATTTTGAGCATAAAAGGCAGCAGTCGGAGGCCATAGATAATTCTTTAAAGGTCATTCCGGAGGTATTCGCTAAATTCGAGAAAGC
>JAUWWU010000010.1 GCA_030616695.1 Candidatus Omnitrophota bacterium
GCAGGCAGAAAAGGCCGCGTTAAGGTTTAACGCGGGCGAAAACCTTGACTTTATGATACCTCCTACAATGGGTCTCATCAAAGGAAACCGCATCTTCGACATCATAAAAGAACTTATAAGCGACGCCCGATTTCGAGACCTAAAAATACCTATGGGCATCGTCGCGACTGATATAGAGAACGGCAAGGAGATCGTCTTCACGGAAGGGCCGCTGACCGATGCGATACGGGTAAGCTGCTCTTATCCCGGCATATTCGTACCGCAACGCATCGACGGCCGGCTGCTCGTAGACGGAGGCATTATAAATACCGTTCCTGTAAGCGTTGCCAGGCGGATGGGGGCCGATGTCGTCGTAGCGGTGGATGTGGGTTTTTGCGTCCAAGCAGGGGAGCTCAAAAGTATATTCGGCGTCATATTCCAGGCATTCCAGATAACCGGAAACGAATTAAACCGCTATCAATCGATGCAGGCAGACATAGTCATAAAACCCGACCTCGGGACAATAAACCAGCTTGATTTTCAAAGCGCCAGAATAAGCATCGAGAAGGGCGAGCTAGCCACGCTTGAGCAACTGAAAAATATAAAACGAAAATTGAAAGCGGGATAAAGGATATATGGATAAAGAGAAAAAAGAAAAAATGGAAGCGAACTTCAGCATATTTGCCTCAAGCCTGTCCATGCAGGCGCTTATTTTCCTCGGAGAGATCGATAATCCCATTACACATAAAAGAGAGGAAAATCTCGACCAGGCAAAATATATGATAGACACCCTGGCGGTGTTAAAGGAAAAGACAAAAGGCAATCTTGATGCCAGTGAGGCAAACCTGATTGACAATGTCCTTTACGAACTAAGGATGAAGTATACGGCTAAATCCGGGAGATTGTAAGCCTATGGACGTGTTCACGATTTTTGTCATTGTGGGTGTTTTCGGGATACTTGCGCTTGTCATACAGCTGGCGATTCATTCCACAAAACACATAAGGCGCTTGAGCAGCGACGTCTCCGAGAACCTTAAACAAATAAACGAAAACCTGACATTTCACCTGAAAGACAGCCTGAAGCTGCTGCACGACGCTAACCAGAACATAGGCAACCGGTTGGACAATGCGACCAGGGTAGTAGGCGATGTAAGAGAGCACCTGGGAAAGCTTGAAAAGGCCAACCAGCGGCTTTATGAAATCGGCAAAGACATATCGGGCCTGCAGGACCTGCTACGGGCGCCGAAGATAAGGGGCGGCATAGGGGAATATATGCTCGAAAACCTGCTCAAGCAGATACTTCCCGGCAAATACTATACGCTGCAATATGAATTCAAGAATAAAGAGAGGGTGGACGCGGCTATACGGCTCGGAGAAGGTATTGTGCCGGTCGACGCCAAATTCCCGCTCGAAAATTTCAAAAGGCTGATGGAGACAGACGACGAAAAGGGGCGCCTTGCGATAAAAAAGAATTTCATATCCGACATCAAAAACCACATCAGGAAGATCTCCGAAAAATACATCGTCCCGGACGAAGGGACATTCGACTTCGCACTGATGTATATACCGGCGGAAAACGTATATTACGAGACGATAATCAAAGACGAAAAACTGGCAGAAGACACGGGCATCTTCCAATATGCCATAGCCAAAAAGGTCATTCCGGTCTCGCCCAACAGTTTCTACGCATATCTCAGGGTAATACTCCTGGGGCTTAGAGGTATGGCTATTGAAAAAAGCGGGAAGGAGATAATACTGAGCCTCTCGCGCGTCAGGGGAGAATTTGATAAATTCGGGGTAGAGTTCGCGAAAATCGGAAGGCACCTTGACAATGCAAAGACCAATTATACCGAAAGCGAGAAAAGGCTCATAAGATTAACGGGCAAGCTCGCCAATATAGAATCGCTGGACACCCCGGAAGAAAAAGCCAAACTCGTGGAAGAAAGATGAGTAAAAAGATATCGCTGTTATTGCGGGCGGCTGTAAGCGCGGCGCTCATGGCCCTCCTGGTGTATATCATGCGCGATAGTATTCCCAAAATGCTCGGCGCATTAAAACGCCTGCCCGTATCCATTTTTTTTCTGGGGCTGATGCTATTCCTGGCCTCCTCCGTCATTGTATCCTTCAGGCTGAAGATACTGCTTGCCGCACAAAAGATATTCGTGCGCATGTCTCACTTAATAAGACTGACTTTTGTGGGTTATTTCTTTTCCAGTTTCCTGCCTACTTCGGTGGGTGGCGACGTGGTAAAGGCCTTTTACATCTCTAGGGCAAGCGGCAAGACGATGCAGTCTTATGTGTCAGTATTTGTGGATAGGATCCTCAGCATGTTCACCTTATTTCTTATCGCCACGGCCGCGCTTTTTTATGCGGCGAATATTTCCCAATATCACCTCAGGCGGATTGCGCTGCTGGCGCTGGCCGGCCTGATTTTATTTCTGGTGGTTTTATTCAACAGGCGGGCGTCCAAAATATTATCTTTTTTATTTACGCCGGCCATACCGCCAAAATTGAGGGATAAATTTAAAAATGCCTATAACGCCATACATGAATATAAAAAATACAAACTGGAAATCGTTAAGTGCTTCTTTGTATCAATAGCGGCCCAGGTGACGGCTTTTTCGGCTATCTATGTATTCGGGCTTGGATTAAAATCCCATATACCCTTAAAATTCCTCCTCTTCGCTATGCCGGTGGCATCTATCGCCAGCATGCTTCCTTCTCTATACGGAATGGGGCCGAGAGAGATGGCTATCACAATGCTCCTCGGCCCGATTACCGGCAAAGAAAAGGCATTGGCCATTGCATTTCTGTGGCTCGGTATTTTATTAATAGCTGCGTTGATCGGGGGAGTAACATACGGGCTTATGGGGATGTATAAAGTCAAGCCTGAGGAAGCTATCGGCTTAAATCAACGGAGGTAAGCTATGGTTGACGATAATCTGGTTAAAATGCTTATATGTCCCGCGTGCAAAAGTAATGTCCGGCTCGAGGGGGAGCAAATAGTCTGCGCGAAATGCGGCAGGCGTTACCCCATACGCAACGGAGTCCCCGTCATGCTGGTCGATGAAGCCGAAGGCGGAGATAAGGAATAATAGACGAGATAGGGAGGATGCTTATGGTAAAGATCCTGGTCATACACGGCCCGAATTTAAATCTTCTAGGAAAGCGCGAAACAGATATATACGGGAAAACTGACCTGCAGACTATAAACGGCAAGATATCTAAAAGGGCCGAATCCTTAAAGGCAAGCGTGGAATTTCATCAATCCAACCACGAAGGCGACATAGTGGAAATGATAGGTAAGGCCGCGAAAAAATTTGACGCCATAGTCATAAATCCAGCTGCCTACACGCACACCAGCGTAGCGATAAGAGACGCGGTGAGCGCCGTGGACACGCCGGTTATCGAGGTCCACCTCAGCAATATATACGCCCGAGAAGAATTCAGGCAAAAGTCGCTGATCTCCCCGGTCGCCAAGGGGACGATATGCGGCTTTGGAACGGACAGCTATCTTTTGGGAATCGAGGCGGCGGTATCCATGGCGGGGAAAAAATAGATCGCATATGAATAAAAACCGCGTCAATGCGCTTATCGAAAAAATCAGGGATAATGACATAGACGCCCTGCTTATCACGAAGCCCGAAAATATCTTCTACCTGACCTCGTTTTTCACCGACAAGGCCGCTTTGGTTGTAAGCCCGGAAGGGGTCTTTATCGTCGTAGATTTTATTTATGCGGAGGCAGCGTCCGGCGGGCTTAGCGGCGTTAAAATATATGTAGCTAAGGAAAGTTTCACCGGGGCCCTGGCAAAAGCGGCCAGGGAGCACAAGATCAAGAAGCTGGGCTTTGAATCCCTGTCTTTAAGTCATTATCGCTGCGAAACCCTAAAGCGCGGATTGAAAAACGCGGATCTTGCGGCGACCACCGGGCTCGTTGAATTGCTACGCGAAATAAAAGAGGATAAGGAGGTCCTTGCGCTAAAAAAGGCGTTAAAGATAACCGCCGAAACATTTAAGGGCCTAAAAAAAAGGCTCAAACCGCAAGCCACGGAGCGGGAGATATCAAATTATATAAAAGAGGCCTTTATAAAAAAGGGGGCTGACGGATGCTCGTTTGAGCCGATTGTGGCTACTCAGCCTCTGTCGTCCCGGCCGCATTATGTGCCTGGCGCAAAAAAACTCGGCCGCGATAAAGCCATAGTGGTTGATATGGGCGCCAGGTTAAAAGGGTATAATTCCGACTTGACAAGGGTATGCGGATTAGGTAAAATAAGCACTAAATTTGTATCAATATATAATATACTCCTTGAAGCTCAAAAGCGTGCTATAGGGCGCGTAAAGCCTGGCGTAAAGATATCCGACATAGACCTTGCCGCCAGGCAATATATCAACGGCAAGGGCCTCGGGAAATTTTTCGGGCACGCCCTCGGCCACGGCATAGGATTAGAAATCCACGAAAAGCCCGCTATATCCCATAAAAACCGCGAACCCCTTAAGGAGGGGATGGTCTTTAGTATTGAACCGGGAATATATATACCGGGCGTCGGCGGGCTCAGGGTGGAAGATATGGTGTGCGTAACCAAAAGTGGTTGTGAGATATTAACGGATGATATCGACAAATCAATTTAAAAACGGCTTATTCATCAAACTAAACGGCGAATTGTTTACGATCATTGAATTCCAGCATCACAAGCCCGGTAAAGGCGGCGCTCTCGTAAGGACGAGGCTGCGAAACGTCAGGCTAGGCACAGTAATCGACCGCACATTCAGGGCAGGCCAGACTGTAGAAAATGTCTTCATAGAAGAAAAGAAATATCAATACCTATACCGGTCCGACGGCCAATATCACTTTATGGACAATGAGGCCTATGAACAGGTCTCCCTGCCGGAGAAAAGGGTCGGCGAGGCAAAGAAGTTCCTTAAGGAAGATACGCAGATCACGGCCTCGATCTACGGAGGCGACATCCTGCAGATCAAGCTCCCAATATTTGTAGATTTAAAGATTTCGGAAACTGAGCCGGGCGTAAGGGGAGATACCGCAAAAAGCGGGTCTAAAAGCGCAAAACTGGAAACAGGCGCTATTGTCCAGGTGCCGCTTTTCATCAATAACGGAGAAACGGTAAAAATTGACACTCGGACAGGGGTGTATGTGGGAAGGGCGTAATAACAAAATTACAAATTACAAGCTACAAATTACAAACAAGCGACAAATCACAAATTACAAACAAGTGGAGTAGCTATGAACATTAAAGAAATAAAAGAGATGATCGATCTGATGAACGAAAATGGGCTTTCGGAACTGGAGATCGAGAAGCAGGGCCTAAAAGTGCGCCTCAAAAAAGGCCCTGACGGCAACATCGAAAGGGTCGTGGAAAGAGTAGCGCCGAAGGCAGCGGCGGCAATGCCCGGCCCCGCGCTGCCCGGCGAAGCGCCGGCCGTTACGCCGGGCCGTAAAACAGTCGAGATAAAATCGCCTATGGTAGGCACATTTTATAAGGCACCTTCGCCCGACGCGCCGCCTTTTGTAAAAGCCGGCGATAATATCGAGGTCGGTCAGGTCGTATGCATAATCGAAGCGATGAAGCTTATGAATGAAATAAAATCTGAGGTAAAAGGCAAGGTCGTTTCTGTCTCGGTTGAAAACGCAGACCCTGTGGAATTCGGCCAAACACTGTTTCTCATAGAACAATAATGTTTTCCAAAATCCTCATTGCAAATAGAGGCGAAATAGCGCTCAGAATAATCCGCGCCTGCCGCGAGATGGGCATACGGACCGTGGCGGTCTATTCGGAAGCAGACATAAACTCGCTGCACGTAAAATTAGCGGATGAGGCGGTTTGTATAGGCCAGCCGCCGAGCGCAAAGAGCTACCTCAACATTCCCGCGATCATAAGCGCCGCCGAGATTACCGACGTGGAGGCCATCCACCCCGGCTACGGATTCCTGGCAGAAGATGCCCATTTCGCCGAGATATGCGAATCCTGCAATATAAAATTTATAGGCCCGTCTCCGGAAAGTATCCGCCTTATGGGCGATAAGCTCGCGGCGAAAAATACGGTAAAGCGGGCAGGCCTGCCGGTAATCCCCGGAGGCGACAGTGTCATAAAGACAAAAGAAGAAGCCCTTAAGCTGGCGAAAAAATTAAAGTATCCCGTTATCGTAAAGGCGGCTGCCGGAGGCGGCGGCAGGGGAATGAGGATATGCCACAATGACGTCAGGCTTATAAGCGCTATCCTCACTGCGCAAAGAGAAGCAGAGGCGGCATTCGGAAGCCCTGATATATATATCGAAAAATACATAGAGCAACCGCGTCATATAGAGATACAATTGCTCGGCGATCAAAAGGGGCGCATTATACATCTGGGGGAAAGGGATTGCACCATCCAGAGGCGGCACCAGAAGCTCATAGAGGAATCTCCCTCGCCCGCGGTGGGGGAAAAGTTGCGTAAACGGATGGGTGAATTAGCGGTGAAGGCGGCGAAAAGCGTCAATTACGTAAACGCCGGTACGATCGAGTTCCTGCTGGACAAAAACGGGGATTTCTACTTCATGGAGATGAACACGAGGATACAGGTTGAGCACCCCGTAACAGAGATGGTGGTAGGGCTGGATCTAATAAAGGAGCAAATCAATATAGCAGCAGGGAAGAAACTCCCTTTAAAGCAGGAAAACGTAAAATTTAACGGATGCGCCATAGAGGCGCGGATATATGCCGAGGACCCTGAGAAGAATTTTATGCCTTCGCCCGGAAAAATTACCGAATATTACTCGCCGGGCGGCCGCGGCGTGCGTCTGGACACGCATGTCAATACGGGCTATGATGTATCGCCCTACTATGACTCCATGATAGGCAAACTGATAACTTACGGAAAATCGAGAAAAGAAGCTATAGATATCATGAAAAGGGCGCTGGACGAATTTACCATCAGGCCGATTAAAACAACGATACCGTTCCTCAAAAGCGTGTTCAACAATCCGCTTTTCGTCAAAGGGGGAATCTCTACAGATTTCATAGACGGATTGGAGAAGGAGGCGGAATAATGAGTACGGAATACGACAATACCAGCTTAGGCGATATCAGCGTAAATAACGAAGTCATAAAGAATATATCGTTAAAAGCGGCCACGGAGGTCGATGAGGTCCATGCGATCCCCCAGGGCCGCATGGGAAAGCTATGGAACGCATTGACTAAAAAAGGCCCTGCGGGGGGCGTAAAATTAGAATTCACGGACAGCACCGAAGTTATCATAACGCTAAGGCTCATGATAAAGTACGGGGCAAATATCCCGGATGCAGCGGCGGCGGTCCAGGAGAACGTCAAAAAAAGAGTGGAACATATGACGGGCCTCACTGTAAGCGAAGTCGTCGTAAAAATCATCGGAATGTGTGCCGGGGAAAAAATGCCTTTAAACGAAGATTTGAAAAGCGAATAGGGGGTAAAGATGAGGATATTCAGCGGATTTACTATGTTCTTTTATACGGTTGTATTTCTGGCGGTAGGGTGCGGCCTTATAATCGTCGCGCTCAATATCATTCCCGTAGACGAAGCAACGAATGCCATCGAGTATATCTATAACACGCTAAATGCGCAGCTGATGGTAGGATTGGTAGGCCTGCTTGTTATTATCTATAGCCTCTTGGCCGTGCAGGTCACACTGGGCAATCTGCAAAGAGAAAAAACGATAGCTTTTGAGAACCCCAGCGGCAGGGTAACTATTTCGCTTTCCGCGATAGAAGATTTCATAAAGCGCACGGCCGCTTACATAGACGACATCAAAGAGCTGCGGCCCAATGTTACGGCAAATAAAAAAGGTATCAATATCATAAACAGGGTCGTCATCTACTCGGACGCCAATATTCCAGACGCTACCGAAAAGATGCAAAGTATCCTCAAAAGCAAAATTCAGGAGATGCTCGGCATAGAAGAACCGGTAAACATAAAAGTGCACATCGCAAAAATCATATCCAGGGAAGGCAGGGAGAGCAAGGCCCCGAAGGTAGAAAAAAGAGGGGAAAAAAGGCCTCTCTTTAGGGGCATCGAATACTAAAAGGGATAGGGAGGATGCGCAAATGAAAATCGGGGTATTGACGGGCGGGGGCGATTGTCCGGGAATAAACGCCGCGATCAGGGCTGTAGTAAGAACGGCCCTGCAAAACAATTATAGCCTTATAGGATTTCTCGACGGATGGAAAGGGCTGCTCAACAAAGAACATATCAACCTTGACTTAAATTCCGTTTCAGGGATTATCCATAAGGGAGGGACTATACTCGGCACCAGCAGGACAGACCCCTATAAAATCGAGGGCGGTGCGGAAAAGTGCAAAAAGAATTTCAAGGGGCTTGGGCTTGATGCCCTTGTAGTCATAGGCGGTGAGGACACCCTGGGCGTTGCCACAAAATTTTCCAAAGAAGGCCTGGGCGTAGTGGGCGTCCCGAAAACAATAGACAATGACCTTTCAGCGACTGATTATACATTTGGCTTTGACACGGCTATAAACATCGCTACTGAAGCCCTCGATAGATTACACACCACGGCGGAGAGTCATCATAGGATAATAGTGGTGGAGATAATGGGGCGGCACGCCGGCTGGATAGCGGTCTATGCGGGTATAGCGGGAGGGGCCGATGTCATCCTTATCCCCGAAGTACCGTTTGACATAAACGAGGTCGTAGCCGTTCTTAAAAAGAAAAAAGAGAGGGGCAAAAAATTCAGCATAGTCGCGGTGGCGGAAGGCGCAGCCTTTAAGGATAAAAGCCTTATCATCCAGGAGGAAAAACTGGATTCGTTCGGGCACGTCAGGCTCGGCGGCATAGCACAAATGCTTGCCGGTAAAATCGAAGAGATGACCGGATTCGAGACACGGTCCGTAGTGCTCGGGCACCTCCAGAGAGGCGGCTCTCCCACCGCTGCGGATAGAGTGCTGGGAACCCGGTTCGGAGTCGCTGCGGTCCGGCTTATAGAAAAAAAGAAATTCGGAAGGATGGTCAGCCTAAGCGGCAATGATATCGCGGATGTCCCTATAGAGGAGGCCGTCGGGAAGCTCAAAACGGTTGATACGAATTTCTATAACATGACAAAGATATTTTCTGCATGAAAAAGAATATAGAAAACATAATAAAATCGAGCATTGAGACAAAAAATGCGCTTCTTGAAAAAGAGGTTGCGAATATAGAAAATGCCGTCCGGGCAATACAGAAATGCGTCGGTGGAGGAAAAAAGATTTTAATATTCGGGAACGGAGGCAGCGCCGCCGACAGCCAGCATATCGCGGCGGAATTCGTGGGAAGGTTCAGGCTGGAGAGAAAGGCCATGCCTGCCTTGGCGCTTACAACGAACACATCAAGCCTGACAGCGCTCTCCAATGACTACGGATACGAGATAACCTTCAAGCGACAGGTCGAGGCACTGGCCGATAAAGGCGATGTCGCAGTTGCTATTTCTACAAGCGGAAATGCCCGAAATGTCATTGAGGCGGTGAAGGCGGCAAAACAAAAAGGCCTGACCACAATTGCCCTGACAGGCAAAGACGGCGGCGTGCTCGGCCCTTTATGCGACATCTCGATCGTCGTCGGCTCTCACGATACGGCGCGCATACAAGAGGCGCACATACTTATCGGACACATCATGGTGGAAATCGTCGAATCAAACCTATTCAAATAATATGGCTGCGGGCAAAATAAAAACCATATCGAAGCTCAGGACGATAATCGGCCTCTTGAAAAAGCGGGGCAGAAAGATAGTCTTTACAAACGGTTGTTTTGATATATTACACAAGGGGCACATCAAACTTTTTAAAAAAGCCAAGGCTTTCGGCGACGTCCTTGTCGTAGCAATCAACAGCGATAGCTCGGTAAAGAAAATAAAGGGGCCGAAAAGGCCCGTTAACCCGGCGCGGGACAGGGCATTCGTCTTATCCGCGATCGATTCCATAGATTTCATAACGACGTTCAACGAGCCCGACCCCGGCCGGATCATAGAGAAATTGAGCCCCGACGTATTGGTAAAAGGCGGCGACTGGGGAGGGGGGGATATCGTCGGCTCGGAATATGTAAAATCCAAGGGCGGCAAGGTCCGCACGGTCCCTCTGGCAAAAGGGTATTCCACATCGCGCATTATCGCCGGCATCGCAAAGCGTTACCGATGAATAGAAGCGTTTACAGGACAATAGACGCCAACGCCAATAGATTAACCGAAGGGCTGAGGGTCTGCGAAGATATCGCGCGGTTTGTCTTGCTTGATAAAAAAAAGACGCGAAGGTTTAAATCGCTGCGACATAGCGCCTTTTCAGCCGTTAAAAAATTTGATAAAGAAAAAAAAGACCTGCTTAAATCCAGGAATTCCCGGAAAGACGTCGGCAAAAAAACAATAAAAAACGAGGCGCAAAGAAAAAACGTAGCCGACATCTTCAGGGCAAATATAAAGCGGGCCGAGGAGTCCGCCAGGGTCCTTGAGGAATTTTCAAAACTGGTAAATACGCGGCTTTCGGGCAGGTTTAAAGATATGCGTTTTGAGTTATACTCTCTGGAGAAGGGCATTGCTAAAAAACTGCAGGCTCTATGTAATCATTGACAGGGGCGTATTAAAAACGAGGGGTATCGTAAAGGCTGCGGAAGGCGCATTGCGGGGAGGCGCCGATATCATACAGCTGAGAGACAAGTCGTCCTGCGACAGGAGCCTTGTGCAATACGCCAAGCGCATAAAGGCCCTCGCTAAAAAATATAAAAGGCCTTTCATACTAAACGACCGGGCCGATATAGCACGCGCCGTAAATGCCGACGGCGTGCATTTGGGGCAGGGCGACATCCCCATAGAAGAGGCGCGCAAAATATTAGGCAAAAAAATAATAGGGGTATCGGCGCACAACCTGCGCCAGGCAAAAAAGGCCCAGAGAAAAGGCGCGGACTATATCGGGATAGGCCCTATATTCAAAACTCCGACGAAGAAACAACTCCGGCCGATAGGGCCCTCTATATTGCCCGGGATACGCAAGCAAGTGGATATACCTTTTTTTGCCATAGGGGGCATAGCCCTTGCTAATATAAAAGAGGTGAAAAAATGCGGAGCGGATAGAATAGCGGTAGTATCCGGCGCGATCAAACCCGTGAATGTCTGCCGCGCGGTAAAGCAACTTAAGGAGGCTATCGAGAAATGACGCAGTTAGAGGCGGCTAAAAAAGAAAAGATAACCGAGAAGATGAGGTCCGTCGCAAAAGCGGAAGGCGTCAGCCCTGAATCCATAAGAGCGGCTGTAGCGAACGGGACCGTTGTCATCCCCTCCAACATCAACCGCGCCATACCCAGGTATTGCGCCATCGGCAAAGGCCTGAAGACAAAGGTCAACGCTAATATAGGCAGCTCAACCGGACGCGACGATATTGAGCTTGAGATAAAAAAGCTCGAGGCGGCAATAGATGCGGGGGCAGATACGGTAATGGACCTTTCGACCGGCGATAATCTTAAGAAAATAAGGGCGCTCATCCTTGAAAAATCAAGCGTTCCCGTAGGGACAGTGCCTATTTATGAAATGGCTGTGGAAAAATTAAGCAAAGGCGCCGATATAAGCGATATAAGCAAAGACGACATCCTCTCCTGCCTCGAGCGCCAGGCCACCGAAGGAGTGGACTTCTTTACCGTTCACTGCGGGGTCACAAGGGAGGCGCTGAAAAAATTACAAGAAGAGAAAAGGATTCTTGACGTCGTAAGCAGGGGAGGTGCGTTAATAGCGCGGTGGATCGCAAAAAGAGGCGAAGAAAACCCCTTTTATGAATATTATGATGAGATTCTTGATATAGCCAGGGGATACGATATAACGCTCAGCCTCGGAGACGGGATGAGGCCCGGTTGCATAGAAGACGCCACGGACAGGGCGCAAATAACCGAACTCATAACGCTTGGGGAACTGGCAAAAAGGGCCAGAAAAAAGGTGTCCAGACAATGATAGAAGGGCCCGGCCATGTACCC
>JAUWWU010000087.1 GCA_030616695.1 Candidatus Omnitrophota bacterium
AACATATCCCTACGCTTATATATATGGGGTTTTTTGCCGCCTTTTTCGGGCCGGTCCTCGAGGAGGTTTTTTTCAGGGGATTTGCGTATCCCGTATTCCGAAAAAGACTGGGTGTATCCGCAGGCATAGTTTTAAGCGCGGCCTTTTTCGCCTATGTCCACGCGAACCTGGCGAGTTTTTTTCCCATATTTTGCCTGGGAATGCTGTTGGCGCACGTTTATGAAAAGACAGGAAGCCTTGTTTCGTCGATAACAGTCCATGTCATACACAATTCTGTCACGTTCGCTTTTTTGATTTTCATAAAAATAATCATAGGCTGAAATGGCTAAGGTATCTATAGTCAGGTGCGTTGATTATGACGGCGAAAAGGTCGGAGATGCCCTCTTTCGGGCCGTCGGTTTACTGGGCGGCATAGAGAGTTTTGTAAAGAAGGGCGAGGCCGTTCTTATAAAGCCGAACCTCCTCTCGGCAAGGGATCCCGAAGAGGCCGTGTGCACACATCCGGAATTTGTCAGGGCGGCTGTCAGGCTGGTCAAAGAGGCCGGGGCCAGGCCGTTGATAGGAGATTCGCCCGGAAACTTTTTTACGATAAAAGACGTAGATTCGGTCTATGAGAAAACGGGGATGAGGCGCGTCGCCGAAGAAGAAGGCGCCGGATTGGCCAGGTTTGATAAGGTGCGCGTTATAAACGGCTTCCCCGTGGCGCAGGCCGCGCTGGATGCTTCCGCGATAATATCCCTGCCTAAGCTTAAGACGCACGCATTTACGGTGATGACGGGAGCGATAAAAAATAGTTTCGGCCTGATTCCCGGGCTTTTCAAAGTAGAATGCCACAGGACTAAGCCGAAGCCGCGGGATTTTGTGAAGGTCCTACTCGATGTTTACAGCATAAGAAAACCGCAGCTTTGTATAATGGACGGGATCCTTGCCATGGAAGGAGACGGCCCAGCTGCCGGCACTCCGAGGAAGACAGGCCTTATATTGGCGAGCTCCGACGGCGTAAGTCTTGATGCCGTGGTCTCGAGATTGGTCGACCTCCCCTTACATAAAGATATGATAATAAACGAAGCGAGGCGCCGGAGCATAGGCGAAGCGGATATAAATAATATAGAGGTGACAGGAGAGGCGATCGAAGATGCGAAGATAAAAGACTTTAAATTGCCCAAGACTGCCCACAACCTGAATCTATTGCCGGACTTTTTGACAAATATTTTTACGCGCGTAATCGATTTCAGGCCTGTCATCGACGAAAAACTGTGCCAAAAATGCGAGGTATGCAAAAACAGCTGTCCGGTTAACGCTATTACTATAAACGGGGAGACTTCGCAGATAGACCGGGAGATCTGCGTGAGGTGCTTTTGCTGCCACGAGGTCTGCCCTTACAAAGCCGTATATATAAAGCGGAATCTCATCGCGAGACTTTTATGGAGAGATTGACATGCCCGTGAACACGATCAGATGGGTAAACGGAAAAGTCAGGATAATAGACCAGACGAGATTACCTCATAAATTGATATATAGGGATATCAAGGATGTGCAATCGATGCGGGAAGCTATAAAGAAATTGAGGGTAAGAGGCGCTCCTGCGATAGGGGTTGCCGGTGCTTTCGGAGTTTTGCTGGGGATAAAGAACGAAAGGCCCAAAAATTATAGAGAATTTAAAAAGAAGATAGACAGTGCGATCAAATCCCTTGCCTCAAGCAGGCCGACAGCAGTGAATCTTTTTTGGGCGCTTGAGAGGATGAGGAGATGCGCGGAAGGAAATGCGAAGAGGCCCCTGACGCAGGCCAAGAAACTCCTTTTGGAAGAAGCGTTCAGTATAATGAAGGAAGACCGGGATATCTGCAGGCGCATGGCCTCATTCGGAGCCAAATTGATAAAAAGCGGGGACCGTATATTGACGCACTGCAATGCCGGAGGGCTCGCGACCGTGGATTACGGGACGGCATTAGGCGCTCTCTTTAAGGCGAAAAAAGAGGGAAAGAGGATAAAGGTGTTTGTGGATGAGACGAGGCCCCTCCTTCAGGGCGCCCGCCTGACGACATGGGAACTCAAGAGGGAAGGGATAGACGTGACTCTGATATGTGACAATATGGCAGCCTCCCTCATGGAAAAAGGCCTGATAGACAAGGTCTTTGTCGGCGCGGACAGGATCGCGCGGAACGGCGATGTGGCGAATAAGATCGGCACATATAACTTAGCAGTACTTGCCCGTTACCATAAGATACCTTTTTATGTAGTAGCGCCGGAGTCTACTTTTGATTTTAGATTATCGTCGGGTAAAAAGATCCCCATTGAGCAGAGGGGGGAGGATGAGGTAAGGGAGATCCTGGGAAAGAAGATAGCGCCGAAAAATATCAAGGTGTACAATCCCGCTTTTGACATTACGCCGGGGCGCCTTGTGACGGCAATAGTGACGGAGAAAGGCATCTTCCGCCGAAGGCGGAAGGGGACATTTTCCGACTTTCATATATGCACGAGATAAGAAGGTGTCCCCCCAAAGAGAAAGGCTTTAAATGAAAAATAAAGCATTTACCCTCTTGGAACTTCTGGTTGTTATAGGTGTTATGGCCATATTGATAGGTGTTTTACTGCCGGCTATAGGCAAGGTAAGGGAAGGTGCGCGAAGGGTGCAGTGCGTCAATAACCTCAGGCAGATCGGCATAGCCTTTTTTCTTTATCTGGATGAGCATAATGACAGGCTTCCTAGCTATGCGGTTGAGTGGGGCGGAAAGGCGGGCACCTGGACCGGGTATGGGACGAATGCCAGCTGGAGGCCTCTTAACAAGTATCTCGACGTATATTCAGAAGATGACACAATGGCGCTTGAGGTCTTTCATTGCCCGAGCGATAACGGCTGGCGTGACCATGGCCGTACCTTTTTTGAACTGGTTGGCAATTCATATACTATGCAGTGGAGCTGGGGTGTCACGCTTGCGGAGCTCAGCTTTTGCTCGGCCTCAAGATGCGTCATGGCATATGAATACGATGCATACCATGGCGGCGAGGTCCCGAACGCAAAAATGAATATGCTCTTTATGGACGGCCATGTTAAAATGCATCTGCAAGATGCGGAGGTGGATTGGACCCTGTTTGGCACCGACCTTTCTAAGCCGGCCTATGGGGCATCGATGCCTTGCTCATATCGACCCTGGATGCCTCCTCCTCCGTGATAGGATCATATGAAAATAAGATCAGTAGACGAATTCGAATTTATCGAGAGGATAAAAGGCAGGTTGCCTAAGTTGAAGAATGCGGCACTCGGAATCGGCGACGACTGCGCCGTATTGCCTTATACGCAGGATAAATATTTATTAGCCACGGCTGATATGCTTATCGAGGGAGTCCATTTTGATTTAAGCAGGGTCAGCATGTATAAGGTAGGCAGAAAAGCCCTGGCTGTATCTTTAAGCGACATCGCGGCTATGGGGGGAGTACCTAAATACTGTATTGTTTCGGTAGGCGTGCCTCAGGCGATGGCGGCAGCCAGCCTTGACGACTTTTATTCAGGCCTGCTTAAGCTTGCGTCGGATTTTTCCGTCGAGCTTATAGGCGGCGACACGAACCGGTCAGAAATATTTATATGCGATGTGTGCGTGATAGGAGAGGTCGAAAAGGGGTTTCTCGCAAGACGCGACGGAGCCAAAACGGGCGACAGCATATTCGTTACGGGCTCTCTCGGCGGCTCCATAAAGGGAAAGCAGTATGATTTTATACCAAGGGTCAGAGAGGCAAGGACCCTTGTAGGTAGTTTTAAAATACATTCGATGATAGATATTTCCGACGGGCTCTCTTTAGATTTATACCACATTACGGATTCGAGCAAAGTAGGCGCTATTATATATGACGATTGCGTTCCGGTCTCGCAGAATACAGACTCCAAAAAAGAGGCGCTTTCGGCAGGCGAGGATTTCGAATTGCTCTTCACGGCCCCTTCCGATATCACGGAAGAGGCATTAAGCAAGAAACTCGGCATGCCTGTGAAGAAAATAGGCGAAATAGTATCAAAGGCAGAAGGCGTCAAGATAGGGAAGGAAAAGGGCAGGAAGGCCGAACTCAAGAAGAGAGGATTCAAGCACTTTTAATGGGCACATGAGAAAAAAATTTACGTCAAGAAGCGTAACGGAGACATTGAGTTTCGGGAAAAAACTCGGCAGGATTTTACGGAGAGGGGATTTAATCGCCCTTTGCGGCGAGTTAGGCAGCGGAAAGACAGTCCTCACAAAAGGGATAGCTAAAGGCCTGGGCGTAAAATCCAGCAATCATGTCAACAGCCCCTCATTTGTGATTATTAAAGAATATAAGGGGCGCCTTCCGCTTTACCATTTCGACATATACCGGCTAAACGACGTATCCGAATTTTCTACCGTAGGTTATAATGAATATTTCTACGGAGAGGGCGTGAGTGTCATAGAATGGGCTGATAAGATAATCGATATATTGCCTAAGGATTTTTTGAGGATAGACATGTCCGTAAAGAAAGAAAATGAACGTGGGATTTCCGTTTCGCCTCACGGCAAGCCGTATAAAAGATTACTGGAAAAGCTATGATAGTGCTCGGCGTCGATACCTCTACGGTTTCATTGACTGTAAGCGTAATAGATGAAAAAAAGATACTCGCGGCCCATGATTCAGCAGGGGCTTTTAGGCATTCCGCACTCCTTATGCCCGTCATAAAAAAGGTATTGAAAAAAGGCCGTATAGGTATTGATGATATAGGCCTTTTTTCTATCGGCATCGGGCCGGGTTCCTTCACCGGCCTTAGGGTAGGTATTACCGCAGTAAGGGCATTAGCGATCGCGCTTGATAAGCCGTTAATAGGAATTCCGACAATAGATGCGGTAGCATATAACGGCCTTGC
>JAUWWU010000115.1 GCA_030616695.1 Candidatus Omnitrophota bacterium
CCCTTACTTTTTTCAGCCCCTCAAAAAGGCTCTTTGATTCAAAGCAGTATGCCCCCACATTTATTTCGTTTATAACCCTATCGTAAAGCGAGGCATCATTTTCTTCTATGATGCGCACTATGTTATCGCGGTCGTCCCGCAATATCCTCCCGTAGCCTGTCGGATCTTTTAACTTTGCGGTAAGAAGCGTGCAGGCGGCTCCCGTATTTCTATGCCGGGCGAGGAGCTGTCTTATAGTCTCCTGCCGGATAAGAGGGGTGTCACTGTAAACAACTACGATATCGCCCCTGAAATTCCTAAGCGCGCTTCCTGCGTTCATGACGGCATTGGCAGAGCCCAGCATCTTCTTCTGTTTGACTATCCGGCTCGTCTTAGCGAACCTTGCCACTTCATCGCCCTTATAGCCGACCACTACAACGGTGGGCTTAAAACGGAAAGGGCTTATACTGTCCAGCACATATTCTATCATCGTCTTTCCGGAAATCCTATGCAGGACTTTCGGTAAGGACGATTTCATCCTTGTGCCGAGCCCGGCCGTGAGTATAACGCACGCTGTCTTTTTCATTTTACCCATTTTTTTCCTTTGCCTTCGCAAGTTTGGTTGGCCTCACCCGGATGGGCTCGGCACTCCTCCCCTACGGGGACTCCCTTCAGTCGCTCGACATTTCGTCCTCGGTCGCCGGACTAGGACTAACTCGCTTCGAGTCCTAGTAAGCTATGCATGGTTGCCGGACTAGGACTCGAACCTAGGACCTCGCCTCCAAAGGGCGGTGTGATACCACTTCACCATCCGGCAATAGCAACAGCTATTAAAGTTCTAAGTCTCCTTCAAAGTCTTCGTCTACGTCGGTGTCTGTTCCTGCGCCGCTATCCGATGGCTTGTCCGGCTCTTTAGCCACCGGTTCTCTTTTTTCGAATGTCTCCTTTGGTTTTTCGGCGTGAGGCGGCCTGGCTGAAGGCCTCCCGCCCTTTGCCTCACTTGCGTATGCATCCAATACCTTTTTCTGAATATATTCCCTGCACTCAGGGGTTATCGGATGGGCTATGTCCCTATGGCCCGACTGGCGCTTGGAATCCTCCGGAGATTCGGCCCTTCTTTCGACCTGCGGCAGTGATGCCCCGCACTGATTGCAGAATTTGCTTCTCATGGCATTTTTATAGTTGCATTTGGGGCATGCCTCCCTGAGCTTCCTGGAAGGCATGGCTACGAATAGCCCCTTATTACCCTCTATAACTTTCACGTTTCTAACTACAAACGCGTTATCTATCGTTATCGTTGCGTAAGCTTTCAACTTACGATCTGCGCTCTCTCTAGGAAAAACCCTTATTTCTGTGATCTCCATCTGAAATTACTCCTTTCTATAATCCTATGTTGTTGCCAATTGCTGTTGCTGTAAAGTCCTAGCAACGAAAATTTTCCAGTTTTTTTGAGGCCCGCCGGAAACAAACAAACTCAAGAAATCATCCCTTAAGCTTTCGGCCTCCTTTCTTTCATGGGTAAATACAAAAATTGTGGGGCCGCTGCCGGTCACCTTAACGGCATCGAATCCCCTTTTTTTGACAAAAGCTTTTGCCCTGGAGATATCCTCAACCTTTTTGGTTACAACCGGTTCCAGGGCGTTATATAGATGCCTTTTTATGCCTCCGAAGTCCTTTTGCTCGATTGCGCGGACAATCATTTTAACATCAGGCCTATTTCCTGTCAAGTTCAAACTTGGGTCACCGTATATCTCTTTAGTCAAAACGTGCTCCGGGGGAGAGATTATTACGTGCCATATATCTAAATTAGATTCTATAGGTATTATATCGTCCCCCCTGCCCTTTCCGATAGCAAACGAGTGGTTAGAAATAAAAAAAGGGACATCAGCTCCTATTTTTTTTCCTATATCGACCAGTTTTTCATCCGGAAAGCCGGCCTTCCAGAGCCTGTTTAATCCTTTTAGCGCAACTGCCGCATTGCTTGAGCCGCCGCCGAGCCCGGCAGCAACCGGAATATTCTTTTCTATGTGTATCTTTACGCCCTTTGATGCCCCGCATGCCTTTTTAAACAAAGAATAGGCGCGGCAGATTAGATTATTTTCGCCGGTGGGAAGATCTTTAAGGTTGGATGAAAGCGTTACACCCTTTTCGGATTCGGTAAACCGCATCCTGTCGCATAGATCTATCTTCTCAAAAACAGTAACGATGTCGTGATAGCCGTCGCTTCTTTTTCCGAGGACATCCAAAAACAGGTTTATTTTCGCTGGAGATGATAATTCAAAGGTCTGCATTGTCTATGATAACCAAAAGTTGCTATTTTCCCGAGCCTTTTATTTTCAAGAGGGCAATCGCGGCTTTAGCAATATCCTCTGCAAGAAGATTATAGCATTCGAATAATTCCTGCGGAGTGCCGGATTGGGTACATTCCCTGACCCCCAGCATCTTTACCGGGACAGGGTGATTCTGAGACAGGACTTCACTGACAACGCTTCCCAGCCCGCCATAGAGAGAATGTTCCTCCGCGGTAACGACCGCCCCGGTTTCTTTTGCCGCTTTGATCAATATTTTCTCGTCTACCGGCTTGACCGTATGCAGATTAATGACACGCGCGTCAATCTTTTGTTTCCGGAGAAGCCGCGCGGCTTTTATGGATTCGTAAAGCATCTGGCCGCAGGCCACTATCGTAAGATCCCTGCCGCCTTTGACGAGGACGCCTTTTCCTATTTCGAATTTGTCGTTTTCCTCCGTCACCACCGGAGAGGCATTGCGGCCCAACCGCATATAAACAGGGCCGTTGTGCCTGGCAGCTTCTATGGTGGCCTTCTTTGCTTCAACGGAATCGCAGGGGACGATTACCGTCATGTTTGGAAGGACCCTCATCAGGGTCATCTCCTCCAACGCCTGGTGCGTATAGCCGTCCTCTCCCACCGAAATTCCGGCGTGGGTACCTATGACATTCACGTTCAGATTCATATAGTCGACCGATATCCGCACCTGGTCCCATGCTCTCCCTGCCGCAAAAACGCCGAAAGTGCAGGCGAAGGGGATTTTGCCCGAAAGGGCAAAACCGGCGGCGGCACTTATCATATCCTGCTCCGCTACGCCGAAAGAAAAAAATCTATCCGGAAATTCTTTCTTAAACCAGGCTATTCTAACAGAATCGGTAAGGTCGGCGCTTAAAGCGACGACATTTTTGTTTAGCCTGCCGAGTTCGAGGAGGCCCCTGCCGAATCCGTCTCGCGTCGATTCAAGCCTTATTTCGCCTTCAATCTTTTTCATCTAACTCCTTCAATGCCCTTTCGAGCTCATCCTTTTTCGGCGCTATGCCGTGCCACCTTACCTGGTTCTCAATGAAAGAAACGCCCTTTCCCTTTGTCGTATGCGCCAGGATGACCGTAGGTTTGCCTTTTGTCCGTTCCGCTTCATCCAATGCATCCATCAACTCTTCAAAATTATGACCGTCGCACTCTATCGCGTGCCAGCCGAAGGCTCTCCATTTTTCCGGGAGAGATTCCATCTTCATGACATCGCAGCACCGGCCGTCTATCTGCAATTTGTTGAAATCCACTATACCGCACAGACTATCAAGATCGTAATGAGAAGCGCTCATAGCAGCCTCCCATATCTGGCCTTCGTTTAATTCGCCGTCGCCCATCACGCAATATATTCTCGTATCCTTCTTGTCCAAACGCGCCGCTAAGGCCATGCCGTTAGCTATGGATAACCCCTGTCCGAGCGAGCCCGTTGATGCCTCTAATCCGGGAAGCCCGATCTGCGGATGCCCCTGAAGCCGCGAGTTGAATTTCCTGAAAGTCATCAGCTCCTCTTTAGGAAAATATCCGACATCGGCAAGCACGGCGTACAGGGTGCTGCAGCCGTGGCCTTTTGAAAGGACCATCCTGTCCCTCTTGTCCCAGTCAGGCTTAGACGGGTCATGATTCATCTTATAGTAATAAAGGCTCATAAGAATCTCCACTAAAGACAGGGAGCCGCCCG
>JAUWWU010000004.1 GCA_030616695.1 Candidatus Omnitrophota bacterium
CTGTCGCAGACCAATACGGCATCCGGCGTAACGACAACTATAATATTATCCACGCCTATAGTGCCTACAAGGCGTTCCTCATCCGAAAATATCAGGCTTTCTTTCGTATCCACACCTACATGCTTTCCGAAAACGGCGTTTCCGTTTTTGTCCTTTTTCGCCAGGGCGGCGATACTATCAAACGAGCCTAAATCGCTCCATTGAAAATCAGACGGTACCATCTGCACATTCTCGCTTTTTTCCAAAACGGCGTAATCCAGGGATTCGCTCTTAAGCTTCTTATACACCTTCTTCAATCTCGCATCAAACGCACCTTTCTTCTTTATGTCGGGAAGCGTAATAAGCCCCTTATATAAGGCCGGGGTGTATTTTTTCAGCATCTTCAGCATAACGGAAGTCCTGAATATGAAAATGCCGCTGTTCCAGAAATACCTGCCGTCCGCAATCAGCCTTGTGGCCCTTTCGACATCGGGTTTTTCTATAAACTTTGTGACCTTGTAAGCCTTTTTCGCAGAAATCTGCGAAGGCCTTTCATTTATGCCGATATAGCCGTATGAACTTTTCGCGAAAGTAGGCCTTATGCCAAGCGTAACTATGGCCTCCTCGCCGGCGGCTGTCTCTATAGCCATATTGATAGCGCTTAAAAAGTTCTTTTTATTGCCTATGAGGGCGTCGCTCGGCATGGCTATAAGGATAGAATCTTTATCTTCTTTAAATGCCAATAAAGCGGCTAACCCTACGGCCGGAGCCGTATTCCTCCCCAAAGGCTCTACGACCACCCTTTTTATGCCGCGTTTTTTGAACTGTTTTTTCGCATAAGCCAAAGTGATCTTACCCGTAACAATGAATATGTTCCTGGGGACGATCTTCTTTGCGCGCTCTACCGCATCTTCGATAAAGGTTTTCTTGCTTAATACTTTAAGGTTCTGCTTAGGGAGATAACCTCTACTCTTCGGCCACAGGCGCTTGCCCTTTCCGCCGGCCAATATAGCTATAAAAACATTATTTTTACCCATATCGTCACCTCTTAATTCTTCTAAGTTTATCATCTAGGAAAAATTTTTATTCATTATGAACGGCTTTGGCTAAACGCGAGGCAAATTTTCCCACTTCTTTGACAAGCGTTTTTTTGCCTCTGTTTTTGTTGATGACATCTATGACAGCGCTCCCGACGATCACGCCGTCAGCGGCCTTCGAAACAAGCCTCGCCTGTTTCTCTGTAGAGATGCCAAATCCCACACATACAGGTTTATCGGTAATGCGCCTTATCTTCCTTATATTAGTCGCTATGTGGGGCGATATACGGTCTCTCGCGCCCGTAATGCCCGTTAACGAAACATAATATATAAAACCCTTTGAATGCCTCGCGATCAATTTTAGGCGTCCGGACGTACTCGTGGGGGACGCAAGAAATATAATATAAAAATCCTTTCCTTTGGTCCGCCTTTCGATCTCAGCCGCCTCTTCGGGAGGGAGGTCCGGGAATATCACGCCGTCGACCCCGCATCCGGCAGCCTCTTTTACGAAATCCTTCATCCCGTAGCAATAAACGGGATTGAGGTAACTCATGAGGACTATAGGTATTTCGCTTTTTCTTCTGATGTTCCTGACGGTCTTCAGTATCTTTTTTAACGTCGTGCCCTTCTTAAGCGACATCTCTGATGACTTTTGTATGGTGAGACCGTCGGCCATGGGGTCGGAAAACGGCACGCCTATCTCTATGATATCGGCGCCCGCCTTCTCCAGCTCCGGGACTATCCGTTCGGTCTCAGAAAGGCTCGGAAAACCGGCCGTCAGGTATACTATAAAAGCCTTCTTTTTTTCTCTCTTCAGCCTGTTAAAGGTCTTTTTTATGCGGTTCATTTTTTAGCGTATTGCGTCCTTTACAATATCTATATCCTTATCGCCTCTGCCGGAGAGGCATATTATTATGATATCGCTCTTCCTGAGCCGCGGCGCAAGTTTTAATACATGAGAAACCGCATGGGCCGGCTCAAGGGCCGGTATCATGCCTTCTGTTTCTGAAAGCACCTTAAAGCCAAGCAACGCCTCTTTATCGTTAACGGCGATGTATCTGGCGCGTTTTATCTGTTTATAATAAGAATGTTCGGGGCCTACGCCGGGATAATCCAATCCGGCGCTGACAGAATGGGTCACGTCGATCTGGCCGTCTTTATTCTGCAGAACATAGCTTTTGCTGCCGTGAAGTATCCCTATCTCCCCTTTCAGAAGGGAAGCTGCGTGCTTTGAAGACGAGAGCCCGAGACCGCCTGCCTCCACGCCTATAAAGCCGACCTTCTTGTCCCTGAAAAAAGGATAGAAAAGCCCTATGGAATTGCTTCCTCCTCCGACACAGGCAACAAGATACTTGGGAAGCTTGCCTTCCAGTTTAAGGATCTGGCGCCTCGTCTCCTTGCCGATAACCAATTGAAAGTCTCTGACCATCATAGGGTAGGGATGCGGCCCTACTACGGAGCCAAGGACATAATGGGTGGTCCTTATATTGGTAACCCAGTCGCGCAGGGTCTCGTTTATAGCGTCTTTTAATGTCTTTGAGCCGCTTGCGACGGGAACAACCTTCGCTCCCAACAGCCTCATCCTGAAGACATTGAGCGCCTGCCGCCTTATATCCTCCTCGCCCATATATACAACACATTCGCATCCGAACAGAGCTGCGGCTGTCGCCGTTGCCACGCCGTGCTGGCCGGCGCCTGTCTCGGCTATTATGCGCTTTTTCCCCATCCGCTTCGCCAAGAGTAGCTGGCCAAGGGTATTATTTATCTTATGCGCTCCCGTATGCAGGAGGTCCTCGCGCTTCAGGTATATCTTTGCGCCATTTAATTTCTCCGTAAGCCTGCGCGCGAAATACAGAGGCGTCGGCCTTCCCGCAAAATCTTTAAGGTAGCCGTTTAACTCATCCCTGAATTTAGGGTCTCTTTTTGCCTTAGCGTATTCCGCCTCAAGCTCTTTAAGGGCTGCCATAAGGGTTTCAGGGACGTATTTTCCGCCGAAATTCCTAAAGTACCCTGCTTTGTTGGGTAACATGGTTTCCTCTGAAGTAGCAACTCTTCCGACTATTGTAATTTGTGATTTGTAATTTGTAACTTTTAAATAATAACCAGCTGTTGCTTTTCTCCGTTAAGCCTAAAGGCCAGTTTAAGCAGGCCGTCTTTATGCTTAAACGGAATCTCGGTTCCGTCAAGGCTTACGCTATGAGGCCTTCTTATTTCAAAAGCCATCTCACACGGGCCGCCGCAACCGCCATGGAACGTCAGCCTCAATTCCCTATCCGTGCAATAAGCCTTCAATATCTCTGCGGTAGAATACCTTATTTTCACTCTTCTCGAAAGCGGCACGTTAAGCGGCAATATATAAGCGCTCCTGTTGGGAAGGAGAAGCCTGCCTTCCTGCGGCATCGTGAGAGATTTGCCTAATCCGGGGATCCTGAAATTCAGCTCGACCTCTTTAGGCTCATCATTAAAATTACAAAGGGCCAGGAAGCCGTGTTTTTTATTCGACCTCATGACTGCGTGCACATCCAGCGGCGATACCTTTACGCAGGGTTCGAGGTTGAGCAGTTGCATAAAATGCGAAATAAGGTCTATATGGCAATCCAGCGTATGCATAACGCCGAAACCCAGCACTAACAGTTTGCCCTTCTTGATCTTTTTGAGGATACCGCACGGCTTTTTATCTTTAGTCCGTGCCACTATCCGCCTTTTCTTCGAATCGAATAAGGTTATACCCCCCTCTACGGAATAATCCTTTCCGGACACAAAAACGAGATTCTCGTCCCTGGTCTCGCTTATTCCTATCTCAAATTCTTTTAAAAGCGCGTCTTCTCTCAAAAGCGACATATTCTTGGTAGGGAGGGTGGGGTTCATAATAAGGGTGCCTCCCTTCCTTACATATTCGACCAGTTTCAGCTGTGTGGCCCTGTCCATGTAGTCAAGAGAGAATACCCACATCGCCGGTATCTCGTGCAAGTCCCTATCTTTAATGCGCTCTATATCAAGCAGCCTGTAATTAAAGCCGTTAAGCGCCAGGAGCCTGGCTATTCCGTCAAAGAAAAATTTATCCCTTGCGGCCTTCATCTGGTTTACGACAGAGCCCTTCAGGTAAGCCGTCTCGTAGTAAGGCGCGTAAAGCCCTATTGCGAAATCATAATTCTTCTTTGTATCCGCGATCTGTTCGCCGAACGCCTTCAGGAATTCTCCCACATCTTCCAACGGTTTCAGCCTGGGAGTTTTTTTGCCGTGGCTTGTTATGGGTGCCTGCCACTCGTGATACGTCCCGCGAAAGCCGAACCCCGGGGGATTTACGCCGCCGCAGAACATATACGCGTTAAGCCCGTTGATCTCATGGCCTAAGGTGCACCGCAATAGGAGATTGATATCGCTCGGGTATATCCGGGGCCTGTCGTTCATGCCGCCTACCTGTGTCTCAACGGCCATCCTGGGGGCAACCCCGTCCCCTATCATATTCATGCCCTCTGTCATGAGTATAGTGTCATGAAAATTCTCAAAGTTCAGGTTTCTCGTCTGATAGGCGCCGCCGAAAATAAGATGCGGGACGTATTTCACAAAATCCCTGAACTGCAGTATGTTCATCAATCCATGGTCTGCCCTCGCGCAGATGTTGTAATCCCAGTACATCGCGATATTGGCGATAAGGGGAAGGTTGATCTTGGCCTTTCCGGCCTTCTCCGCCAAAGAATGATAATAGGAGGCGTAAAAATCCCGGTAAAAACGGACCCAATCCCAGCATCTTGTCACGCCTTCTTCGTCGACATCGCCCTTCGGCTGGGTCATTTCCTCAAAACTTACGTGGTTTGTGTAATACTTATCGTTAAGCACCGCGAGGTCGTTTTTATAAAGTTTCTCCAGATACTGTCCGTACGCCCGGGTGGTCGATTCATTATAATCCGGGTCGTTCATAACCCAGTTCATCATGCCTATCTCATTGTCGAGCTGAACCAGCATTACGGGGCCGCCCTTATACAGTACGTTCTTATGGACCAGGGGCAATATCTTAGAATACCACTTTGATACATGCTCCTGAAAAAGCGGGTGCATGTAAGATATCATAGCTTCGTGGGGAACATTGCCGCCTTTCTTGTTCTTCGCCCGGGCTTCCTGGTATTTTTCCAAAAACCACGACGGCGTGCCCTCGCCTTTTATCTCCGAATTACATACCGGGCCTACCCTGGCTATAAGGAAAAATCCCGCGTTTTTAATAAGCTTTATAAAATATGACAGGTCTTTTTGCGGGGACGTCTTTCCGGTAAAGTCAAATTTACCTTCCTCGGACTCGTGCCAGTTCCAGGGCATGTAGGTGCTTATGGTGTTCAACCCCGCCTCTTTGGCCTTTCTAAGCCTGTCCTGCCATTTGTCCCTCGGTATCCTGAAATAATGTATCTCCCCGGAATAAATGATAAACGGCCTTCCGTTCAGCAGGAATTTTCCGTTTTTTAATTCGATCTTATTTCTCTTCATGGTTCACCTTTCCAGTCCTATTCTATCCAGATATACCACACAATGCTCAACGGGGCGCCTGGACCGTATGGCAAAAGAGATCTCTATTATGCCGGAGAGGCCAAAGAGGTTGTCCCCGTAGGTCACGCCGTCGTAAGGGTCCCGCGAAAAATCTTTCCATAAGTCAAATTTATACCACGTCCATCCGTTTTTATTCAAAAAGATGGGCGGAGAACTGTATATCTCGCCCTCTCTGTCTTTTACGCTAAGATTTGCTATGTTGTTGGTGTAGCCGCTTGTCTCGTTGGAATATACCCATACGCTCAATATATTATAAACGCTCCAATCCTGCCGGTACAGGAATTTTCTTCTTATCACGGCAGAGGCCGTCTTCGCATTTTCATTAGGGGTAAATTCGATGCGCATCGCATGCCCGTTATCCACCGAAAGCCCGTCCGTCCAATCCATGCTGATATCCGCCTTATTCAGCGAAAAAAGGTCTGCCGGATACGCGGTCTGAAACTTTATATCCGTATATTCAAAATCATCCACCATCGGGGTGAACTGATAATCGATGTCGTGGTCCAGGTCTTCGATCACTTTATTTGACTTCTCCAGGCTCTCAAATGCGGAAAACGGGTTAAAATTATTCTTCGCAAAAAAATACCAGGTCGTGCTCGAAACGCACAGCGGCTTATCCTGCATTAGCCAGCTGTCGTAAACGGGCGTCCCTTCATTGCTGGCATAGGGAAGGCCTTTTGCATAAGGAAAAGCCGGGCTGTCCGTAAGGCACTTGTCCAGCTCGTTCATAAAATGGTCTCTCTCTTCGTACCTCCCTGCCCTGTCAAAAGCCAGGACCATGTGGGCCGTCCCTTCAAACCAGACGGCATCCTTGTCCGGAAAAGGCGAGGTGTGATAGGTGGAGCCAAAATCAAATCCTTCCACTTCCACGCCTTTGACCTTATAGAATTGGGTGTTCAGCCCTTTATCAATGGCAAAATCGAGGCTCCGGGCGTATTCGTCCCCCAAACTTAGCACTGCCCAACTTGAAAGGTCCGTCGCAAAATTGGGGTTGCGCCGGCCTAAATAAAACCTAAGGGCCTTTTCATCCCATACGTCGTCATAAAGCCATTTCTTTATTTCTTTGGCCGCTTTAAGGTATTTTTCCTCGCCGCTTATTATTCCAAAATCCCGCAGTGCCGCGTAGCAATCGAAATTATGCTCCGACGATATCCAGATCATGGGTTTACCGTTTCCGTAATAACCGCCTATTATGCCTCCTTCTATAGACTGCAGCGATATAAGCCAATCCGCTATATCCCTCGCGAGCGGGAAAAACTTCTTATCGCCGCTTTTGTTGAAATAGTAATTCAGGGTCATCAATACCCACGCGTTCGGGCCGGCTGCCCGGGTTTCAGTCTCCCTGCCGTCGCTTTTGTAGGCATCGGTAAAACCCCAGATATCGCCCTTTTCCCTGATATGCCTCTTTCTCACATTGTCAAAAAACTTAAATATCGCCTTAGCCTTTCCGTAGTCCCCGTTATAAGTAAATGCCATAGCGGCCAGGGCTTCGTCGTAAACGAAACAGTCCCGGCCCTTTTCATGGCTTGGTAAAAGACCCGTATGAAACACAAAAAATTGCCTGTTTGTCCTCTGGCCGGCTGCCAACCATTGATAGACCCGCTCAGTATCGGACCAGTCTTTCTCGCCGCGGACGGCCGTCATATCCTGGATTATAGGGGTTAAAAAGAAGCCTCCCATAACCGCAACGGCCGCAATCAGCAATACAACCAATACCTTTTTCAACATTATTACTCCGCTCCCAGGTCTTCTATGGATTTTCTCGAATAATTTGCGTAATCTGAATCGGGGTGATTATCGATTATATATTGATACTCCCTTAGGGCTTCTTCTCTTTTACCGAGAGACGCCAATGACGAGGCAAGTTCAAAACGGGCCATTATGGAAAAATCGCTGTCCGGATAAACGGCTATTATCTCCTTTAAGAATGAAGCCGTCTTTTCATGCCTTGTCCCTCTGCCGTACACGGTAAATATGCTTAACACCTCTTTTATGGCGCTGCGCGAAAAATCGCTATCCGGGTATTTTGCTATAAAATCATGCAGGGCCTTAACGGCCTTACTGTATGACCTCTTCTCTTTCAGGGCCAGGGCCATAGCATAGGATGCGTCATCGGCCAATTCGCAGTTCGGAAACTCCTTGACCAATCTTTCATACGCCTCTATGGATTCGTCTAAAAGGGACTTCCGCTTATACATATCCGCCAATTCCGATATCGCAAGTGAAGCGTCCTCCTCCGGATAATTTCTGACAACGACGTTCAGGTACGCGTCGTATAACAGCTTGGCGCGCGGGAAATTTTCATTTCTTAATTCGATCTCCGCCTTTTTGCTAAGTAATGATGCGGCTTCGCCGGGCTCCATAAACCCGCTTACGTAGGACGCGTATTCGCTCAACAACCTTCTTGAAAGCCGGGCTTCGCCCTCTCTTTCTAGCAACTGAGAATATGTTATCAGGGGAGCTGCATCCCCTATCCGGCCGGAATAATCTTTTACGCCCTCCTCCAGCTTCTCCAGGGCTATATTTTCCTTTCCGTCGAGGATATCATTATGCACCAGCCATTCAAGGTATAATATCTTTAAATGCGATTCTCTCCCCCTTGTGCCTTCTTCGGCCCCCTCAAGCACTTCTAATATTTCGTCTAGATGCCTTGCCTTTTCTGCGTAATAAACCTGCCACATCCCTTCTCCGGCAAGATATTCCAGCTTGCTCCATTCGGAAAGGGCGATATAGTAATCGACCAATCCCTTATATTCCGAATCCGGGTATGAAGACCTATATTCTTTAAGGAAAGAAGCGAACTGGTTAAACCCTTTTTTCTCATAAAACCTTTTTGCCAGTTCCTCAAGGTTAGCGGGGACTTCTTCGCCCGCAGGCGTCAGATTTAATCTGTTCTGAAGGCTTTCGATCTCCCGGTCCGCTATAATATCTTCTTTCCATCTTTTTCTCAAGCCGCGCTTCTTGGTCGCAAAATAACTGCCTCTGAAATAATCCGCTATGGCTAAAAAGGGTTCCCTGAACGCCGATACCCTGAACATGTCTTTAGCTGCCCGATAGCCGCCCTTAAGTTCCCTGGCGCCCTCCAATAGGCCCCAATGCTCCTCTACGCCATCATTCTGGACTCTGGCCTCGCCCGCCTTGGACCAATCATCGGCCCATTGAAACAATATTATGCCGTCTAATTTCCTGCCGGCCTTCGCTATCTGGTCGCGTATGACATCTGCTTGGACTGCATCCTTCCAGTAGGTGCTGTAGCCGGTTTCTGTTATAAAAACAGGTTTTTCGTATTTAATCGACAGGGCGACAAGTTCGTTTACCATCTCTTCGGCGACTTTCGGGTCATAAGTGCCTTTACTCCAATCGGTCACTCCTAAATATACGTTGTACCCCAAGATATCAAGGAAGTCGGCACCTAACCTTTTTGACTCCTCGCTGACCATAAGAGTAGCGGCCGTAACGGGGCGCAGGGGATCGCGTTTCTTTACGGTCTCGTATAATTCCCGCAAAAATGAGGCGACTGTTTCTTCTCCGTATGCCTTAATAACGTCACCCCTTCCCGAGCCGTAAGTCCAGGGGGCGTCGTTCCATATGCTCCATGCATAAATACACTCCCTGTCTATGTCACTGTTTATATTCCTTAGCGCCTCCCTTTTCAGCGCCTGAAGCTGATACGGCGAAGTAAAATCTGTCCAGTCGCCCGGGAAGACGACTGTCACTATGACCTTTATGCCGTATTTATCGGCGAGGTCGAGAATAAACTCGGGCGGCATCGCATATAGCCGGATAGTGTTTATCCCTGCCTCTTTCATAAGTTTAAAATCTTTTTCAAACACCCTGCGAGGCACCTGTGAATAATGGCTTATCTTAGGATACTTAAGGTCATATGTAACGCCTTTTATCGTATCGGGCCCTTTGGGCAGCAGCAACACGAAGAGGGCTATTACAAAAAGTGCCGCTGCTAATATTATAAGCAGGCATTTTGCGATAAAGTTATTTTTTCCTCCCGTCTTTTTATTCTTTTCTTTAGGCATAGATCTTCCTTATGGGGTATTTGTGAATACAAAATCGTCTATATAGACTATTTCGCCTTTCATATTGCCTATGTCTTTTCCGAACGCTATGCCGATATTATCAAGCTGGCTCAAGTCGACCCTGCCGGCGAGTTCGTCCAGCGGGATTACTACCTTATGCCATTCCGTTGTAGCGTCGGGGAGATTATATTTGACCTGCGGCATATAGTTCAATGCGTGGGCATCTCTTATCAAAAGCTCCATCTTTTCCCCGCCCTTTTCGCCTTTTACCCAGAAAACCAGATATTTATAGCCGGAGACATCCAGCGATTCAACCTTTTTGGGCACAACGGTAAGGTCTATGGTCGGGCCCAAATCCATGGCAAAACTCCCCCACGCCAACTCGGGTTTAAGCCCGAGAGCATTTACCAGCCTGAAAGACTGGTTTCCGGTATGGACATTCGCTATGTCATATCCGAGCGCTATCGGCTCATACACCCATGAATACGGGACCGTGATAATATCGTCCCAGTTCGGCTCAAGGGCTCCGTACACTCCCATCTCGCCGCCCAAATTGTTAGGCCAGTCCTCGAAATCCGAAACCAGTATCTCGCCCTCCTCCAACATAGTCCTTACTTCCGGCTCTATCATCTTCTTTTGTGCCATAACAACAGGGCCGCCCGCATCCATCTTTTCGCCGACAGGCGTTATACTAACAGTTTCCGCTTTTTCTGTTGCTACATAAGGTTTCGGTAACTCTGCCTTATCCGGCTTTTTCCCGCAACCAGCGGTAGTAAATATCAGAATAAGGCAAAATAGCAAAAGACATTTTCTGTAAGGCATTTTTTCCTCCATTATCTTAGGTTTAATTATTCAGTATTCGTAAATACGAAATCGTCTATATAGATGATCTCGCCTTTTAGATTGCCTACGTCCCTTCCGAATGCCAGTCCGATGTTGTCCAGGGCGCTAAAGTCTATCTGTCCCTGGATTTCCGCTAAAGGAACTACCACCTTCTGCCATTCTTCGGTGGCACCGGCAAGTTTATATTTGACCTGCGGCATATAGTTTAAGCTGTGGGCATCTCGAGCAACGAGCTCCATCTTCTCCCCGCCTTTTTCGCCTTTTACCCAGAAAACCAGGTATTTATAGCCGGAGACATCCAGCGATTCTACTTTCTTGGGTATGACCGTAAGGTCTGTAGTGGGACCCAAATCCATGGCAAAACTTCCCCACGCCAACTCGGGTTTAAGCCCGAGGCCGTTTACCAGCCTGAAAGACTGCCTTCCCGTGTGGACATTCTCTATGTCATATCCGACCCCTATAGGCTCATATATCCAGGAATACGGAACCGTGATGATATCGTCCCAGTTCGGCTCAAGGGCTCCGTATACTCCGATCCCGCCGCCCAAATTGTTAGGCCAGCCCTCGAAATCCGCCACTAATATATCTGCGGTGCCTCCCGCCCCTCCCTGCGCCGCGACAATCCCTGAAAAAAGAACAGACGAGGCCGCCAGGAATACCGCTACTAACATCCTGCTCCTATGCATGCTATGCATGCTACCCCTCCTTCTTTTAACCTAACCGGACTTCCACTAAATGTGTCTTTTTATCTCTTCTCGGCCTGATAATATTATGTTTCTGCTCTACGCCGTCGACCTTTATTTTCTTTACGCCGCTCTGGACGCCCTTCGGATTCCTGATAATTATTTTGTATATATCACCCCTGAAAGGCCTTGTAATGGCGCATCTTTTCCAGCGGGAAGGGATAACCGGGTCGATCCTTAAGCCCGTGAATTCTCTATGCGCGCCCAGCATATGTTCTGTTGCGGCAAGAAACATCCAGCCGGCCGTGCCGGTTATCCAGGTGAACGCGCCCTCCCCATACCGATATGGGTGTTCGGCGCCGATCAGATATTCGGCATAGACATAGGGTTCGGCCTTATATAGGTCCATATCCTTTTGGTTATTGGGCATCACCTTTTTCATGCTTTCGTATGCCTTATTTCCCCTCCCGGCCATACAGTCCGCGACGATCTTAAAGGCGGCTGCGTGGCAGAATATAGCGGCATTCTCTTTTGTGCCTTCCGAAAACATCGTCATCCTTCCGAGTTTCGGATTGTAATTAGAATAAGCCGGGTAGAAAAGCGCGATGCCGTGTTCTTTATCAAGGTATTTATCGACTGCTTTAAATAATCTTGCGCGCCTGCTTCCCTCCGCAGCGCCGCTTAAGACGGCCCAGCTCTGCGTATTTACGAATATCTTGCCTTCTCTGTTCTTTGCCGACCCGTAAACCGTATTGTAATCCGTGAAACCGCGCAGGTACCAATTTCCGTCCCAGCAGTACTTATTTATCCGCCGGGCCATTATCTTTGCGCGGCTCCTGAATTTTTTGGCCCTGTTCCTGTAACCTATGATATCCGCCGTTTCCGCCAGAAGTTTATATGAACGGCTAAGGGCCATCGCCAGCCAGACGCTTTCGCCCTTAAAGTGTTTTCCGGCAGCATCTATGCCGTCGTTCCAATCGGCATGGCCGATCAAGGGCAGGCTGCGCTTGCCGACATCCGTAAAGGTAAAGTTGAGATTCTTCTCCAGATGCTCAAAGAGGGTGCCTTCTCCGTCTTTGACGGCCCCCTTTTTCCAATACAGGTCTCTCCTGGTCGCCTTATCTATCCACCCGTCCTTTATATAAGGAAACTTTTCCAGTAATATTTTTTTATTGCCGGTCTCTTTTATATAAGCCAATACCGTGGCTACCAGCCATGTAGGATGGTCCTTGTTAGGCATGTGGCTTGCGGGGCTCCGCACCGAAGACCAGCCAGAGGCGCAGGAGCCGTCCCGCCTTATAAGCCCGGCGATCGTGCGGATTTTCGCAACGGCATGTTTCGGGTCAACCGCCATTATCCCTTCCGCATCCTGGCAGGAGTCGCGGTAACCTCTTCCGCCGGAACCTTCATGATAGTATGACGGCGAGCGGGACCATAGATTACAGATATACATCTGGTATTTCACCCATATGTTGATAATGAGGTCGAAATCTTTATCGGGGGTCTCTATCTTTATGCCGTCCGTAATGCGTTTGCGCCATAATCTTTTTACGTTTTCAAGCTCGGCTTTTGCGTTTTTGATATTTCTATATTTGGAGACCAGGGCCTTTGTTATCTTCTTATTCTCGGTCTCTCCCAGGATGACCGCAAATTCTTTCTCTTCGCGCGGCTTAAGCCTTACTCTGTGCTCAAAGGCCCCTATCCCGTCTTCGCCGGAGCAAAAGTGAGAAGACTTGAAATCACCCGACACGACCGACTCCGGGCTCTCTTCCGTGTTGTACCTGCCCAAAAACGAGTCCTTCTGTGTCGCGCAACCGGAAACGGGAAGGCTTGAGGCGAAGAAAGCTATTGAGCGGAAGGGCTGTATATTGAGCGCTTGCCACATAGCCGTCTTCCTGGAAAATATTATCCCGTTCTCCCGGTCAAACCATGCCCTGTTGTAAAGATTCATGATATTCCTGTATCTGAGCTCCATATGATAATCGCCCATAAGCCATTCGACATAAGGAATAACGGTGAGGTCCTTCTTTTTTGACGCCGTATTTCTTAACCTTACAAGCCATATCTCGCATGTGTCCTGCGTGGGCACGAAATAGGTGATTTCGGACTCCACGCCGTAGTATTTGGTCTTTATGACAGTATAGCCTAAACCGTGCCTGGCCAGAAAGGTAGAGGGCTTTTTTCTCATGGGTTGATAACCGGCGCTCCAGCATTTTTTTGCCGCGTTGTCCCTCAGGTAGACATATTTGCCGGGCCTGTCAGTATGGTAGTTCTCCGGATTCCAGCGCGTCGTCCGGTAAGAGCGGCAATCCTTGTAAAAACTATATCCGCCGCCGCAGTGCGATATGACGGAGCAATAGTCCGGATTGGTCAGATAATTTATCCACGGCCGCGGCGTATTTGGGGCCTTTATGATATATTCCAACCCGTCTTTTGAAAAATTACCGTACTTCATCTCGCTTAATTTTTCTCGCTCAATAATCTGTTCGCTTTGGGCACTATTTTGGATACTGCATCTTCGACAGTTTCTGTCCCGTTAAAGACCAGGTCCAGTTGAGGCGTCAAATAGAGCTCGTTTATCTGGCGCCACTTCACATGGAACGGCTCATATACCACGTAGTTAACCGCCTCATTCAGCATGCCCTTGTTCAGCGGGGGCCTTGCGCTCTGCGCAAAGTGAGGCCCCATAGCTATTGATTTAATAGCCGGCTGAGTCAGGC
>JAUWWU010000052.1 GCA_030616695.1 Candidatus Omnitrophota bacterium
ACGTCCACGAGATCGCGGCCTGGCGTTACGTGTCGCCGCGGGCGCTGGAGGCCGCAATCGTTTGCGCGCCTGAGAGATTCACACCGTGGTTCAAAATCGAGTGGGCGCGCATCGTGTAGCCAGCCACGCTCCCCGCACAAAAGTCAGGAAGAGGCATGCTGATAATAATAAGCTCAAGAAGAAGCACCATATTTTCCACAGCTTTTCTTTTGTATTAAAGATAACTAACGAAATAGAGAGAGGTATAACGGTTACAAGCCATCCTGCCAAACCGTTCGGGAACTTAAAAGAGGCTGTCAATCTTTTTAAGCTGCATAATGGGTAGCCTCTCAAAAAATCATAGCCCGTAAAATATTGCCACAGACTATTTATGCCGATTATCGTGCATGATATCAGGATCGCGAAGACGATTTTTTTGAGGTCTTTTTTTGTCCTGACAGTCTCGACAATAACAAAAAAGAGCAAAAAATGCTCGATTGTTTTGAAGAAGAATCCCCTTAAGCTCGTTATCAAAAACTGGCTATTGATAAGCGAAAAGGCTACAAATATAAGGTAAAATAATATAGGTTTGTTCAAAGGCGTATTTTCCAGCTTCAGGCTACGCAAAATAAATACCTTCTTAATAAGCCAGAGTATTATTGCTGCACTCGCCGCTACCTCAATAACGCTATTTGAAAAAGGCAGCCCTATAATAAGGATACATAAACTGAGTAAAATAAGGTTATCTATAGTATAAATGCCCCTGCCGCTGATTGTCACCATCCCGAGACTTCTGGCGAAAACAGCCATCAATATGAAAGCCACCGTCATTATGCTGATATCAAAATAATTTATTGCGAAGTTTGAATGTCTTCCCGCCAATGTCATGCCTAAAGCGGCCGATCCGAGAATAAAACCTACTAAATAAAGCACGAAGACGGCGCGTTTTTTCTTTAAGCCCAGATTTGCCAGCCTGTCTGCTGCGCGGTCGTGTCCCCTTTTCTTAAGTCCCCTTATAAATTCCCAGATAGTTAAAGCCAGCACCTTAATACCGCGGGAAGAACGTATTTTTCTGCTTCTTAACCCCCTGATAGATTCCATCACGGCCTGCGCAAATCTATGGGAGGTATGGTCTTTCCCCCCTTTATATATCGGTTCGCCGCCCAAAATCCGCGTTATAATAACAAATATCATATCAAATATAGGGTAGCCGAGTATAAGTACCGGTATAGCTAAGGAAGTAGACAGGCGGGGCGTCTTCCAGCTTCCCATAACAGCAATAGAGGCAAGCATGAAGCCCAAAAAGAGGCTGCCGCTATCTCCCATAAATATCTTACCCTGAAAATTGCGCCTCAAAAATCCAAGGCAGCCGCCCATAAGCGCAAATGACAGTATGGCAACAGGCATATCCCCGTGTATAAAAGCGATAGTGCCGAAGAAAAAAGCCGATATGGCCGCAATACCTGCCGCAAGCCCGTTCATATTATCAAGCAGATTAAATGCGTTTGTTATCGCAAGCAGCCATATAAGAGTAAAAAGTATACTGGGATCAAGTGGCGTAGTGATATTGAGGTTTTTTATAAAAACAACGTTTAATCCCATATTGACCGCTATGAAGGCGGCTGCAAGCTGGCCTAATAGTTTAAGCCTCGGCATCATGCGGATTTTATCGTCGATTAATCCTATTACCATAATGACTGTCCCGCCTATAAGCACTCCTATCATAACTTCGTTCACGCGCGCCGTAAGCCAGAGAGCGATAATGACGGCAAAATAAATGGCCAATCCGCCCATCAAAGGCGTCGGACGCACATGCACCTTTTTGCCGCTGGGATGGTCGATGAAATTCATCTTGATGGCAAGTTTTGCCATAACAGGCGTCGCTAAATATGAAAATAAGAAAGATATTATAAGAGTTTTAAGAACGGTAGCGAATGCCGACACAATTATCACCCTTTAAAATATTCTATTGTCCTCGTTATTATTTCATCAATGCCGATAGTAGGATTAAAACCTATCAGTTCCTTTATCTTTGTTATATCCGGCTGCCGGTGCTTCATGTCCTCAAACCCTTTTTCATATGCCTTTTCATAAGGTATGTGCTCTATCTTTGACCTTGAGCCGGTGATCTTTTTTACCTTCTTTGCCAATTCATTTATGGATATTGACTTGGGATTCCCGATATTAAACGCCTCCCCTACCGCTTTTTTGCAATCCATAAGCGAAATAAGGGCTCCGACGACATCTGTGACATACGTAAAACATCTCGTCTGCGTGCCGTCGCCGTATACGGTTATAGGCCGTCCTGACAACGCCTGTTTTACGAATCTCGGCAGGACCATACCGTAACGGCCGGTCTGCCTGGGGCCGCATGTATTGAAAAGTCGCGCAATAACAACCGGCAGCTTCTTCTCTCTCCAATAGGCAAGGGCAAGGAACTCGTCAAGCGCCTTTGTGCAGGAATAGCTCCATCGCGGGATAGTCGTGGTTCCCAATATCCTATCATGGTCCTCTTTGAATGCCATGCGGCCGTCCATATTCTTGCCGTATATCTCAGAGGTTGAGGCAATAAGGGTCTTTTTCTTGCCGAACTTATTTGCGTATTCCAATATAATCTCGGTCCCCGCTACATTCGTCTTTATAGACTCAAGCGGATTGTCTATTATATATTTGACGCCGACGGCGGCTGCAAGATGATATATAGCGTTACATTTCTTCACTAGCTTCTTTATCAGTTTTGTGTTCATTATAGTATCCGCGTAGCACTCGAAATTCTTATCGTCTTTTATGTGCTCTATATTTCGCATGTCGCCGGTGGATAAATTATCTATCACAATGACTTTATTTTTTTGTGCCAATAATTTTTCCGAAAGATGCGAACCTACAAAGCCTGCGCCGCCTGTTATTAAAACCTTCATTACAGCCCTTTCTTATTTTTATTCATTGAATTTTTAATTGCTTCTTTCGCAATTCCCTGCTATAGAGATTTTCTATATCCTTGATCAGCCTCTCTTTGCAATGTCTCTCTTTAACAAAATCCCTCCCGTATAATCCGAATTCATCCCTTTTCGCTTTATCATTAATCAATATTGAGACCGCTTTAGAAAAGGCTTCGACGTCGTTTACGGGGACGACAAAACCGGATTTATTGTCTTCTATAACGTCCTTTAGTCCGCCTGCGTTAGTAGTTACCACGGGCCTGGTGCCGGCTAAGGCTTCTATAGCCGAAACCGTGGTCCCTTCGTTCAGGGACGTCAGGGTAACTATATCCATGGCCTTATAGACCAGATCCATATCCCTGTATTTTTTCCACCCCGCAAATATAACATCTTCCCGGATACCTAACCTGTCCCTCAAATCCATTAGTTCTTTTTTTAACTCGCCGTCGCCCACAATAAGGAATTTTATATTTTTCCCGGGGTTTCTTTTCTTTATTTCTTTGGCTGCGTAAAGAAACATCTTGCGATTTTTTATCGCCGTCAATCTTCCGACAGCTCCTACAATAACCGCCTCTTTATCTATACCCAGCTCCCGGCGCAACTCATCGCCTTTATCGTCCTTATCGTTTTTTAGAAACTCCTCGAGGTTAAACCCAAGCGGTATCAGGGCAAGCTTGCTATCGTCTTTTAATCCCAGATACTCTTTTAATTCCTTTTTCAGGGTTTCGCTTATTGCGACGATCCTGTCGGTAATCTTTGCGAGCAGGCTTTCTATTAATACGACAATCTTTGTCTTCGGCTTGCTGAAATAACTGTGAAATACATGCCCGTGAATGGTGTGTATCACGACAGGCACGCCTAAAAGCCGGGCCACTATCCTGCCTATTACGCCTACTTTGGAGCTGTGCGTATGGACAATATCAGGCTTTTCCTTTTTTATAAACTTATATAATTTAAAAAAACTGATGATGTCGTTTATGATATCAAGTTCTCTGTGGAGTTCGGGGATTATAAGCGGCTCGACTCCGAATTCCTTAGCCAGATAAGTCATATCTCTTTCGCCTTTACTTACCCGCCCCGTTATAAGAGTGGATGAAAAAACATTTTTATCAAGCCCCCCCGATAAAAGCGATACATGGATTGCGGGCCCGCCGGTATTCATCCTTGTTATCATTCTCACTACTTTAATCTTTTTCATGTTCCCTCAAAAGTTCCCGGTAAAGCTCCTCTGTCTCAGAAACGGTCCTTTTTATATCAAAATTTTTTCTTACGTAATCTCCGGCGTTGTGCCCCAGCCGCTCGCGAAGGCCCGGTTCTTTAATCATGCGCTCTATTGCCTCTGCAAGGGCATCGTTGTCTTTTGCCTCTACCAGTAGACCCGTCTCATTGTCGGTTATCAATTCCGGTATGCCTCCGACGCGCGTTGCAACAACAGGCAAGCCTGCCGCCATAGCCTCAAGCAGCACATTAGGCAATCCTTCCCAGAGTGACGGAAGGACGAATGCGTCTGCGATAGCCAAAAGTTCGTGGACATCCTTTCTTTCGCCGGTCAAAATCACCTTGTCTTCAAGGCTTCTATCGACAATTTCTTTTTGCAATTTATCCTTATAATCCTTGCGGCCGACGATCAGCGCCTTAAATATATAGCCTCTCTTCCGCAAAAGCTCAAGGGCCTTAATCAAAAAGATATGCCCTTTTACCTCCTCTAACCTCCCTACCGTCAGCAAGGCAAAGGCCCCGTCCTCTATCCCCATCTTGCGCTTGAGCGAAAAACTACCGTCCCGCCGGTAGCCCTTTAACTCTACACCGTTATGGATAACGCGCACCTTTTCCTTCTTAGCAGTCCCCTTAGCGATATGGACCCTTGCTACCTCTTCTGAAACCGTTGTAACGGCCTCAACGCAAAAATCCGTCATTTTCAATAAAGTACCCCGCAGTCTCCCCCCTAATTCCACACTCCTTAAAGAGGATATAAGTATGGGTATATTTATCAACTTCGCGGCAATCCTGCCAAAAATGTCGGCGTGAAAAAGATAACTATGGATTATGCATGGCTTCTCTTTTTTAAAAATATAAAGCAGCCTTGCAAAAGAAGGCACAAAATTATATTTATTGAGGCCTAAGGCGTAGACTCTAAAGCCCTCGTCTCTCATCGTCCTGCCTACGCTGCCCATCGGCTTAAGGGATACAACAAAATGTTCGTATTCATCGCTTTTAAAATTCCGCAATGTTTTGAGTAGCATTACTTCAGCCCCGCCGATATCTAAATCGGTTATTATGTGCGCGATCTTCTTTTTCATATATCTTAGACGGTTTTTACCAGGTTCTTATATAACTCGATATAGAGGTCTGTAATGTTGCCCCAGTCATAATGCCTTGCATCTCTCATCGCATTTTTACTTAGCTTTTCCGCCAGCGGTTTGTCAGAAAAAAGCTTTAAAATATTTTCCGAGAGGCCTTTTATATCGCCTCTTTTATTCTCCAATCCATTCTCATTATTCCGTATTATGCCTTTCACGCCCGGCGCATCAGTCGTTACTATAGGCAAACCCGCAGCCATGGCTTCAATAAGCACTTTGGCGAACAATTCGATTAATGTCGGAAATACAAAAATATCGGATGCTTTATAGTAGCGGATTAAATTATTGTCCGGCATTTCCGGTTCTTTGTTATCTGAAATGGATGTTTTAATATTCTTCACTATCAGATACTCCGCGATACCTTCCTTTTCTGCAAGCGCCCTGATATTTTCGCAACCCTTTCCCACTAAAAGCCATCTGAAACTGGCGTTACTCTTTGTGAGCTCTTTGACTATCCCGGGAATATACCCAAAGCCCTTTTTTGGATGATTCCGGCCCACTGTCATTATGAGCTTTTGGCCGTCATTAACACCGAGCTCATCTCTCACTTTTCTCCTGTCCGTATTCATTCCAAATCTTGCGCAATTAATACCGTTAGGCACTGTAAATATTCTATCTTCCGGGACGCCCAATGATACATAATCCTCTTTCATATCACTGCTCGGGGCAACAACAGCGGTAAATTTTTTGTAGTTTTCTCTAGCCAGGCTATCTACTTTTTTATTAAGTCTGTAACCGTAAGCAAGCTCGGGAAGTACTTGTATATCCTCGCCAGCACAGCGGAGAACGCAAGGTATATTATTCCTGTTAAAAAAATCTACCGCTGCCGTGCCAAGTGGATATCCGATGGTAACATGCCAGACATCAAATTTATATTTTTTTTGCAAGCGATCGAGGATCTTCTCAAGGCGTATCTTCCCCATTGTGAAATTAATAAATAAAAGCCTATTAAGTAAAAGGTCTATTCTTACTATTTCATAGTTAAAGATCTTGTCATTGCTGCCCCCGCGCGAAGGCGTAATGACAACTGCCTTATGCCCGCCTTCAGCGACTCTCTTCGCAAGGTTATGGACAAATAGTTCAGCACCGCCTACCTTTGGGAGATAACTCGATATAAGATACCCTATTTTCATTTGAAGCTCCGTCATCTGATAATATTCAAGACCTTATTGCAGAATTCCAGCCGTCCGTCTCCGTATAAGTAATATTTATATAATTCCTGAGCCCTTTTACTGACTTTAACTATTCTTTCTCTGTCATTCAAAAGGTCTCTCAATTTTTTCTCAAAATCCTTAAGGTCCCATGAAAAAGGGACATAGGTTTCGTCATTAACATACAAAGGAGGCCATGTCTCGAGATGAG
>JAUWWU010000066.1 GCA_030616695.1 Candidatus Omnitrophota bacterium
ACGACGAAGACCTCTCCTTTAAAAAGCCGAACGAATTCATAGACGAAGAGATAAGGAACGATAATATATTTGCGAGAATAGACAGGATGATGAAAATCTCGGACGGCTTTATTGTCCTTCAGGGCGGGACAGGGACCCTGCTTGAGCTCGCCGCCGTACTCGAGCACATCAATAAAGGCATGATGCCCCCTAAGCCGATTGTAGCTATAGGCAGGTTCTGGCAAGACGTTATGGACAGTTTAAGCGGGGAAAGCTGCGGCGGGTTGGTCACGTTTGCGAAAAACGCCGACGCAGCCGTTAAGGAGATACTAAACAGGATATAGCCATGTCGATAACCACTAAAAAGGGGGACAACGGCAGCACATCGCTTCTTTCCGGCCGCAGGGTGAAAAAAGACGATTTGCGCATAGAGGCCAACGGAATACTGGACGAGCTCATCTCTGCCCTGGGTTTAAGCAAAAGCCTGTTGAAGGATAAGCGAAGAAAAGATATTATCGCTAAAATTCAGAAAGAGCTGGGCGTAGTGTGCTCCGAAATAGCCGCTGATACACCTTCCCACCGTAAGCGGTCGAGAGTGATAGAAGAAAAAGATATCAAAGGCCTTGAATCCTTTATAGAAAAGTTGGAGAGGCAGTGCAAAGTAAAAAGGCGCAGTTTCTCGCTGCCCGGAAAAAATACCGTATCGGCGACACTGGATATCGCAAGGTCTATTGCCCGGACTGCTGAGAGAAGAGTAGTTGCGCTTGAGAATAAAAAATTGCTGAAAAATCACCGCGTCCTGGTATACCTCAACAGGCTTTCCGATCTATTATACCTTTTGGCGGTTATAACAGGGAAGCGAAGGACATGAGGCCGGCGAAAGACAGAGTAAAAAATATTACAAAGATCTTGGGAAAAGAGTATCCGGACCCGCACACCGCCCTCCGCCACAAAAACACATTCCATCTTTTGGTAGCTACTATACTTTCCGCCCAATGTACGGACGAGAGGGTAAACAGGGTAACCCCCCACCTATTCAAGAAATATAAAAATATATCGGATTTCGCCAGGGCAAGGCAGGCAGGACTTGAAAAAGATATCCGCTCAACGGGGTTCTATAGGAATAAGGCGAAGAATATAATCGCCGCCTCAAAAAAGATCCTGCGCGATTTCAATAGCCGGGTCCCCGATAGCATGGACCAACTTACTAAGCTGCCGGGCGTTGCCCGCAAAACAGCCAATATTGTCCTGTCAAGTTCATTTAAAAAGGCGGAAGGCATAGCGGTAGATACGCATGTAAAAAGGCTTTCCGGAAGGATCGGTTTAAGTAAGGAATCAGACCCCGATAAGATCGAGAGGGACCTGATGGCTATAGTTCCTAAGTCGGATTGGCTCGATTTTAATTATCTTTTAGTCAACCACGGAAGGGCGGTATGCGCGGCCAGAAAACCCCTCTGCGCCGATTGCGCAATAAAGACGTTATGCTCCTCTGCTAAAAAATTTTATCCGGCCCTAAAATAAAAGTATGATTACTTCTTAAGCTGCGCAGCCATGTCTTTACTCAATACTCTCCAGCATTCATGGCTTCCGCTGGGGGATTTTGCGACTGCGAAAAAACGCCCCTTCCTTTCCTCGACCCTGAAATCGCTGGTTTTAAATTTGGTTTTCGACTTGACGTCAAAAAAGTCCATCTCTGCCATTATATCGCCTCCTTTGAATTTTTGTTAAAATTAAAAGCTTACTAAATTATACCATGTAATTTTCCAAAAACAAAGTAAATTCTGGTCAGGGCCGCAAAAAAGTCTCTTGACATACCTTTAATACGTATGTTAACATACGTATCGGGGGAGGCCATGTAAAGGCCTGAGAGTCTCCGCAGATTACGGAGAGACCCATTGAACCTGATCCCGCCTCGGGCGGATCCGCCGAAGCCAAACACGGTAAGTATTTGGCGAAGGCGGACTGGGTAATGCCAGCGTAGGGAAATAAAACAGGCCTGTAAAATATAACCCCTATGCTGACATGGGGGTTATTGTTTTAGGGATCCAACGGCGTCAGGAGGAGAGGTAAGATGAAATTGGACGAAATAAAGATTTCGCGCGCTATTATAGAGAGCTATAATAAAAAACTTATAGGATGCCTGGATGTGGACGTTGCGGTCGCCGGCGGCGGGCCCGCCGGAATGACCTGCGCTTATTATCTGGCCGGGAAAAACATAAAAGTCGCACTCTTCGAGAGAAAATTGTCCGTAGGCGGCGGCATGTGGGGCGGCGGCATAATGTTCAATGAGATAGTGGTCCAGGAGAAGGCGAAAAAGATCCTTACGGAATTCGGGATAAGGACAAGGGTATACGAGCAGGGTTATTATATGGCCGATTCCGTAGAGAGTGTTTCCACGTTGTGCTCCAGAACCGTCAAGGCGGGGGCGAAGATATTTAATCTTATGAGCGCCGAAGACGTCATGGTCAGGGAAGACCGCGTGTGTGGCCTTGTGCTGAACTGGACCGCCGTTGAAATGGCAAAGCTCCACGTGGACCCGATTACCATCAGGGCAAAATATGTGGTTGACGCTACGGGCCACGCCGCAGAGATCGTGCGTGTAGTCGAAAACAAATCGGGCATAAGATTGAATACAAAGACAGGCAAGATCATGGGCGAAGGTTCGATGTGGGCGGAAGTGGCGGAAGACACGACCTTAAAAAACTCAAAAGAAGTCTGCTCCGGGCTTTATGTCTGCGGCATGTCCGCAAACGCCGTTTTCGGCGGGCCAAGGATGGGGCCCATATTCGGCGGGATGCTGCTTTCGGGAAAGAAAGTCGCGGAAGATATTGCCGGGATTTCCTCCGGCAAGCAAAAAAGAAAGGCGCCGCGGCTTTCCGGAAAAAAAGAAGAGATCGCGGTATAGACCCCCTATTTCGGAGGAACAATGGCAAAGGCAATAGCGCTGTTGTCGGGTGGGTTGGATAGCACCCTGGCCGCAAAGCTGATAACGGAGCAGGGTATAGGGGTGGAGGCCGTTAATTTCACGACGGTTTTTCACAATTGCGGCGAAGGGGAAAAAATCTACTCTCCGGCCAGGTCCGCCGCCGATAAACTGGGGATTAAGCTTACGGTATTCGAAATAAGCAGAGAGATCTTTGGTTTAGTCAGAAATCCTAAATACGGCTATGGCAGTAATATAAACCCGTGCATAGATTGCCGCATATTTATTTTTAAAAAAGCCGCCGCATATATGAAGGATGCGGGGGCTTCTTTTTTGATTACGGGAGAGGTCTTAGGCCAGAGGCCCATGTCGCAGAGAAAAGACGCTATGAGGATAATAGAAAGGGATACAGGGCTGAAGGGTCTGATCTTAAGGCCGCTTTCGGCAAAACTGCTTGACCCGACTATCCCGGAGGAGACAGGATTAGTAGATAGAGAAAGGCTTTTAGCGATTGAGGGGCGCTCCCGAAAACCGCAGATTCAATTAGCGAAGGAGTTTAATATCACCGATTATCCGGGCCCGGCGGGAGGCTGTCTTTTGACCGACCCCGGGTTTGCGAACCGGATGAAGGATCTGATGAAGCATAAACCGGATTTCACTATTAATGATGTCCGGTTATTAAAGGTAGGCCGGCATTTCCGGCTTACGCCGGAGGCCAAAATCGTCGTAGGCAGGAATAAGGAAGAAAACAACAGCCTCCTTGAACTGACTCAGAGCGGAGACCTGTCGTTTCGTCCCGCTAAGGTAAAAGGGCCTGTCGGGGTAGGGAGGGGATATTTTAATAGGCCCCAGCTTTTAACGGCCTCTTCTATAATCGCGAGATATAGCGACGGGGGCATGGACCGGCGGTTAGAGATCGCGTGTAATTCAGAAAGATATGAAGCAGCCGAATACATAACAGCCCGGCCCCTCGAGGAAGAAGAACTTAACAGATTGAGGATATAATAATCGCTTGCAAATACCGTATATACGTGCTATATATGAAAGTAACGAAAAAAAAGGAAAGGTATGTGGGATTACTCCGAGAAGGTAAAAGAGCTTTTTAGAAATCCGCGTAATGTAGGAGAGATAAAGGACCCCGATGCAATGGGAGAGGTGGGGAACATTATCTGCGGGGATGCCCTGCGCCTTACAATGCGCGTGGACAAAAAATCGGAAAAGATTTTGGACGCAAAATTTAAGACATTCGGCTGCGCAAGCGCCATCGCGTCTTCTTCGGCCCTAACAGAGATGATAAAGGGCGTGACAATAGATGAGGCATCCAGGGTCACTAATAAGGATATCGCTGATTATCTGGGTGGCCTGCCGGAAGAAAAGATGCATTGCTCGGTCATGGGTATGGAGGCCCTCGAGGCGGCAATAGCCAATTATCGGGGCGCGCCGGCCAGGAAAGGGACAGTCGGCGAAGAGAAAGTCATATGCAAATGCTTCGGCGTAACGGATAAGAAGATCGTCCGGGCTATGAAGGAGAATAATCTGAGGACGGTTGATGAGGTAACGAATTACACCAAAGCGGGCGGCGGGTGCGGCAAATGCAGGCCCGAGATAGAGAAGCTGTTAAAAGAGTTCTGGGAGAAAGAAGGGACAAAAGCCGTCCGGCCGAAGAGCCGCCTGGAGGAGAAAAAACTTACCAATCTGAAAAGGATTTCGCTTATCCAGGAGACAATAGAGAGGGAGATACGGCCGAGCTTGAAAGCCGACGGCGGAGATATAGAGCTTGTCGATATCGACCGCAATAAAGTTTATATAAAATTACTTGGCACATGCCTGGGGTGCCCCACCGCAGGTGTCACCTTAAAAGCCCTTGTTGAATCCAAACTGAGAGAGTTCGTAGACAGCGATATTATAGTGGAAGAGGTCAGGGAATGAAGACTGTCTATGTGGACAACAATGCGACTACAATGGTAGCTCCCGAGGCCTTCGAGGCAATGAGGCCTTTTCTGGCAGACCTGTACGGAAATCCCTCCAGCATGCATACCTTCGGAGGCAGGATCTCTAAATACATAGAAGAGGCAAGGGGAAGGGTTGCGGATTTACTCGGCGCAGGCGATCCTTCGGAAATCATATTCACCAGTTGCGGGACGGAAAGCGACAATACGGCAATAATCAGCACATTGAGGTCTTATCCGGATAAGAAGCACATAATAACGACGAATGTGGAGCATCCGGCAGTGCTTAATCTATGTAATTACTTAGAGACAGCCGGATATAGGATTACGTATTTAGGCGTCGACAACTCGGGTATGATAGATTTGAATGAGCTTAAGTCCGCGATCGACCGGGATACGGCTATTATCTCCGCCATGTATGCGAATAACGAAACGGGCGTAATATTTCCGGTTGAGGAAATAGCGGAGATCGCAAGGTCGCGCGGTGTAGTATTTCATACCGATGCTGTCCAGGCGGCAGGTAAGATCCCTTTTAAATTGACACAATTGCCGGCGGACCTCGTGTCTATTTCGGGCCATAAGCTGCATGGCCCAAAAGGCGTCGGAGCGCTATATATCCGTAAAGGGACAAAATTTACCCCGTTTTTAGTAGGAGGGCACCAGGAGCGCGGCCGCAGAGGCGGCACGGAAAATACGGCATCCATAGTAGGATTGGGCGTGGCGTGCCGTTTAGCCAAAAAAAATATAGAAGAAGAAAGGACGCGGATTAAAAAGCTGCGCGATAAATTGGAAGACGCGCTTTTACGAAAGATACCAAACTCCAGGGTAAACGGCGATAGGGAAAGACGGCTTCCGAATACGTCCAATATCGCCTTTGAATTCGTGGAAGGCGAGGCCATCTTGCTGAAACTGGACGAAAAAGGCATAGCGGCTTCATCCGGTTCCGCATGCACATCAGGCTCTTTGACCCCATCGCATGTATTGAGGACGATGGGGATACCGTTTACCTTCATCCAGGGTTCGGTGCGCTTTAGCCTAAGCCGGTATAACACGGAAAAAGAGATAGGTTATATTATAAAACATACGCCGT
>JAUWWU010000039.1 GCA_030616695.1 Candidatus Omnitrophota bacterium
CTGACATTTAAAAAACGCGCTGCCTGATTAGGCGTAAGAAAATTATTGCTGCTTCTTTTATTCTTCATCTCTACATTCACCCCCTTTTGTAAAATCTGTATAAAACTGTGTAAAATTGTGTGAAATCGATTATACCTTAGCCGCTAATGTCTGTCAACGACTTTCTCAAAAAAAAAGGGGTTTAGTGAAAAACTTCTTGAAAGGGAGAATTTCTCTTTACTTTACCGCTTTTTTATGGTATTTTGACCCAAAAGGACATTTTTTACTCTAACCTTTTTAATAAAGGATGCGATGCGAATTAACTTAAGACTAGCTACAGTATCAATTTTTGTAACGTTTATAATATTTTCCGCGCTATTTTCGTGCATTGCGTTAGCGCAGGATGAATATACGAGCGAAAAAACTAAAACAAGGCTTCCTTATATCCATGTCTGGTTTCCGAACGAGATCATACCCATTCTCAATCTGGATGTTTACGGCACATATAGCCACGCGAATACCGGCAGCGATGTCTGGGGCGCAAACATTGCGGGATCTCTATCGCCGGTAATCAAATGGAGCGAGAGACTGTATCTCATCCCCTTGTATGACGGTTCCTATCAAAGACAAAAATTCTTCGTTCAGGTAGAAGAAGGACCCAGGGCATATAACGAAATTCAGCATCATGACCTTTCCATGACCGCGAAATATCTTCCAACGGACAGAGTAACTATCAGCCCCTATGTCTTCGGGGGATGGGACTTAAATGTTGAAACAAACGATGAAGACTGGGGCGACGGGCTTTACGATTACAGGGAATTTGGCAGCGGCCTCGACTTTGACTATCTGGTTTATAACGCGGAAAACGGCCAGGTGCTATTAAAAAACGGCGCTAAATGGTATATCCGGCAATATCCTAACTATAAGGCATTGATATCCCTGGCGACCACGACCTCTCCGGAGGAAGACGAAAAGGATTTTCATGCCGTTGAACTGTCAACGGGATGGGAATATCTGAACCTCAGGACGTTTTCGTTAGGCGTCAGCTATTCCTTACTCATGAAATACTTTACCGACAAAAAAGTAATAGACGCCGACGGAGTTTTGAAGGCCGATAAAAGACAGGAATATAGGAATACGCTCGGTATGGAGGCATTTTACGCCCCTTTACCCGAACGCGGCTTCCAATATAACTGCTCCTCTGGATTGTCATACACTACGAGTAATCAGAATTTTTACGATTCCAGGGGAACCGTAATCTTGGCCGACGATGTTTTTACGAGAGACTATTTTGACTATATAAGTTTAGAAGTGTACCCGAGGATATCGTATATCGTGAAATCCGGCGATAAAACTGCCGCCGTAATCGGGGTGGGTTACAATTTCTTGATGCGAAACTACCTAAACAGAAAGGCGCAGATGGCGAGCGGCGCATATACATCAGATGAGCAATCCGATTACGAGCATATATTCGAAGCCAACCTTGAAATTCCGATTTATGAAAATATATCCTGGGCAGCAAGCTACGATTATACTATTCACGTTTCGAACATGGATTACGAGCAATATTACGAATATAACTACAAGATGCACAGGGTCCTGACGGGTATATCGCTTAGGTACTAGGAAGCATTGATTCTAGTATACTACCTGTAATGCTGGAGGCTCTTCGGAAGGTTCTTCCCTATGAAGTGAGTAATCCGGAATGTAATCCTCGCCGTAAGTTTCGTTCTTCCACTCCATTCTGCTTGTGGGAACGTAAATTAAATCAATCGGGCCGTATGAAAATACAGCCGAACTAAACATCATTTCTAAATTGTTGCTGCCGATATTTTTACCGCTACTTCCCATGTTAACCCGCAAGGCATCCCAAACGTCATTTATTCTCATTGAACCATAATCCTGCCTTACGCCGTCATCAGAGATTACGTAAAACGTCGCTTCGATTGTTTTGAACGTGCCTGAATCGTTTTTGAACCCATATTCGAAGCCCTTGGGATTATTGTATTCCCCGCCTATAGTGGCGTTCCTTCTGCCGTCATCGATCGAATATGTCCCTTTTAATTGAATAAATCTACTTTCCTCCCCAGACCATACCGATTTAGCGTAATTCATAGCTTCGTCATCGTTAAAGTTTTTCACCCAGAGCTGCCGGTCATAAATTTCTTGAGTATATCCAAAAAACCATTTCCTCTCCTTGAATCTTCTGCCTTCCGCAAAACCGTCATCGTTATGAGAGAATTCCACCCGCATTTCGTTCGGATAAATGCCGTTTGGCTGATACGGGCTCAGTATATACGGACTACCAAATATATCACACGTATCCAGATAACTATCCCAGGGAAGTGTTTTCAGCTGGCCCGTCGGAAGGATGTCTAGCGACTGATTGAACCTGGTTGTCCACGCCATTGTCGTTAAGTCATCGCCCGTCCTTAAGTTTACGTTAAGCAGTTCTACTACATCGGGCTCGGGCCGTAAAATATACTGCTCTACCCTTACGCGGTTGCCGTGTATATCCCTCAGAACTTTGCCCATCTGGGCATCTGAGATCTTTTCGATGTACCCTTCAACTCTTCTCTTCTGGTTGGCCTGAAGAATATCCTTCACCTCTTGGCGCAAGAACACTCGCTCGCACAGTTTGCGATTCATCTCTTGCCATACAACATCTCTTTCGTGCTGCAACTGCGCATTTATTAACCCCAACAGGTCATCCTTGATTCCATCGGCATTGCCCATCAGGCCCTCGGCAATATTGATTACGTCCTGCAACTGGCCTTTAATAAAATCACTATCGTCCGCTACCCCTTGCAATGTGTCTATAACACCATCCATTTGCGCCAATAAAGCAGGGACATCTGCCGACGCCAATAAATCTTCGGCTTCTAAGGCAGCTTGATTCGCATTATCAGCGGCATCGTTTGCCCTATCTATGGCCTGTAAAGTCATCTCGATCAAGTCGGTTAATGATATCAGGAGATCTCCCGCTGCCATTGTAGCATCGTTTCCTTCAATAAGAGCGTTAGTAGCAGCGGCTATCAATCGTGCTGCCAAATTCTCAGCCTCTCCAGACCAAAAGGCCGCTTCAGCCGAAGCCGCCTGCAGGCGGTTTTCGATTTCCTGGTTGCCGAGCTGGGCAATTAAATTATCCAGCTGAACTCCGAGACCTGTAACATCATCCGAGAGGGTATTGAACAAAGTCTGCAAATCACTGAATTGACCATTTAAGGCAGTAATGTCGACAATGACATAATCAGAGGTTTTGTTTGCCTCCTCAGTTATGCCTACTCCAACGTCATTTAACGCCTGTTGTGCTTCCTGGGTTTTTATTCCCGCGGTGTCACAGGAATCGGAAGCGCTGTTCATGCGAGTAAGGGCCGCATTATAAGCACTGTTCATTTCATTCTCTTTTTGCCCGAGATCTTCCTTTTTGCTGTCTATATCTCCCGCCGCCGCCAGGGCGTTATCGCTGGCTTCGCCTGCCCTTGCCGCGGCTTCAAGCGCTTTTTCGATTACCTTTCTTGCCTCCGCTTCATAATCTTCGGCGGCTTCGTCTCCCATGATATCGCTCTGCCGGTCTCCTCCCGTATCATCACCTGCACCATCTTCGCCTTCCGTATCAGTATCCGGCTCCGGCTCTGCGTCTCCTTCGGAGTCCTGATACGGCTCTGCGGCTAAGATATCCTCCCAACCCTGTTGCCACTCCTGCTGTTTGTCTTCCGGAACATCAAGCGGTTCACTTACACTGCCATTCCCGTATGCCTCTGAAGCCTGTCCTGGGCTTATCGTATAATACTTCCCGCTAAAAGTATTCGTATATATCACTCCGCCTTCCTCGACAAAAATCTGCGTCATTAAACGCTCTTCGACGCCGGGTGGGAGCTCATCCTCCGATACTTCTCTTACATCCAGATAAAATACGGTGCCTCTTACGGCTGCAACTGCTGTGGGCGTTTTTATCTCAAAAGAGCCGTCCCCCAATTCTTCAACAATGGCGCGCAATTTGCCGCGGGTAAGCTGGAGTCGGTAGGCTATGTCTCTTTTATTTTTGGCGATGTTTAAGGACTGGATTACAAATTCTGTGTCTTGTTTGAGGGTTACGGTGCTTCCGTTCGTAAATACAATAGAGGCCATACCGTCAATGCCGGTTCTGATCTTGTCGCCCGCGGACAGTGTTATGCCTCCGGCGGCTGTTTTCCATGTTTCTGTCCCGGCAGGACAGAGTTCTACGGTCCCTATCATTGCAGACAATGTGGCCGTATCCTCTTCGGCGGATACTATACCACCGCAAAGGCTCATTATTACAGTCACTATAATAAATATGTGGAATCGTTTCAGATTGCTCACAGAGATTCTCCGTTTGTGTAGTATATTATATATAAGCTGGGATGATATGTCAAGCTAAGTTTTTATTCTTTTACAGAATTTACTTGCCTGGCTAATAGCGGGGTGATTTTTTCTAATTCTGCGGTGGTCGGGCTAAAGTAAACCGCCTCTTTCATTGTGTCGACATGCCCGTCAAAAAATAATACATTATAACAACCGTGGTGCGGCGGGGGTATCTTGGACTCTACGGCAGTCATATCGGTCATGAGCCACGTTAAGCTTTGACTCTTTATGTGGTACAGCGATTTGTTGTTGTAGCTATCGTTCCAGATATACGTGAGGCCTGCTCTTTTCAATTCATCCGGCATTACCGGGCAAAGATAGACCATGTTATCGTCTATCTGGGACTTAAGCAGGTTTACTATGCTTTTAGGGTCGGTTTTGGGCGATTTCGGATAAAATTCGGCGTCAGGAAGCCTCCCGAAATCAAGTTCATACATCTGCACGCCTATATAGATATTTCTTAGGTTTGATATACAGCTGGCGGTCTGTGCCGCCTTTTGCGCCTCTATGTAGACCGTAATAGGGACCACCCCCACCATAGAGATGACTATCAGGATTTCTAATGCGGTATAGCCGATATTATTCAGAAATTTCTTTTTCATAACACCTTCTCCAGTATTAATTGGTTGCCTGCCGTATCGATGCTCATTATGAAATTATTCAGAAATGACATGCCTAAAAGGCCGTCGTTGCCGCCGACAAACCCTTTATCCAATATCGCCGCCTGCACATTCGTAACCTCTGCCTCCCCCACTTTGACCGAATTAAGGACTATGGGTTTTGCTACGGTGGTGCTGCCGTCCGCTAGTGTAATGCCTATTTCGGTGTCGATATCCTCGTATCTTAGCCCGAGGCGGGCTGCGACGTCACTTGAGATAAGGACTATTGAGGCGCCCGTATCCACCACCAGCCTCGCAAGGGTGGTATTGTCCAGGAGGGCATCCACAACCACCTGATTGCCTTCCGGCGTATAGAGCGCTACGTCCCTTTTGAAATCGCGCTCCATATCGCCTGCTTCATCATCCATAGTCTCAAGGTAATATAGTTCGTCTGAGGTTGCCTCTTTTTCGCTGAGCTTATTGCGGCTCTTATTCAGGGCCTCTTTGAAAAAGCGGAAATCGTTGCGGTATTTACTTGCCGATTTCTGTATCTTTTTATTCATCGCCTTTTCTTCCTCGTAAAGCTTCTTGATGTCGGCGCTTTCTTTATGCAGATCGGCGTTCAGGGAGTTTGTCTGTGCCACTATCTCGTTGTATTTTTGCACATCTTTCTTTAGATCGGTCCTTTTTAGCTCCAGGCCCTTTTCCTTCAACTGTCTGAGCAGCTTCGATACCTTCCTTTCCTTGCGGGATAACTCCCTTCTGAGCGCCGCGTGCGATCTTCTTATGTTTTTTAGCGCATTTTTGTTTTCGGTCGCCCTTTCGTATAGGATATGCATGGCTTCATACCCCTCGGGGATCCAATCACCGGTTTCTATGTCATGGCGGAGCCGGTCTTTCTCTAAACGCTCTATGTCTTCGGGTGTGGCCCTCTCTATACGCTCGATCTCGTCTTTTCTGATAGACATCGTGCCGAACCCCATATCCACAACGACCTTGTCCTCAGTCTCTTCCTTTATAAAGCCTTCCAGCTTTCCCCCGTCCTTGAAATAGACCGTGTCCGCGGACGCGGCGCCGCAGAAAATCATAATCGATATAAATATAATAGTAAAAACTCTCATGTCTTATGCCTGATCTCCGCCGGCACTAACAAGGCATAGACGATTTTTTTAATAGGCCGCGGCACCTTTCTTAGCTTTTGCTCCAGTGTCTTGTCGTATAACATGTAAGATATATGCTGGGCGTATAGATATGTCAGGTATTCGCTCTTTTTTCTTAAGGGGATGGTGTAGGCGAAATAGCCCAGGAACGGAATGATCGCGAATAGAAGCACGGGAATCGAATGCACCTTTTTCCGGTGCATATCCCACCGCAGGTTGCAGTACATGCGGTTTCCCATGACCCAGAGGGCTCGCAGGGTCGAGCCGATAGGCAAAGGAAAAGGCATGACGGTAAACCTTACAAACCCCATGCCGATGTGGACCCCGAGGTTCAGCAGAATATATTTGGAATCAGCTACCCATTCCTCAAGGTGTAAAAGGATATAATCCTGGCGCTCTTTGCTCAGCTTGCCGTCTGTCGACATCCGCGTTATGGTCTCCCGTAGGCTCGGAACGTGATGCAGGCTCTCGATTATCTTCCTCTTGCTCTTTTTATGCTTCTCAGTCATATTGTTATAATTCTACCATAAATCCCCCCACATAACAAGTAGAGGAGGTTTAAACCTCCTCTACGGGTGTGGATAACTTTTATTCGTGGTTTTTGAGGACGGTGGGATGGTGGAACACCTTTATGGCGATGTCGTCCATGACGGTATATATGCACGGTATTAATACAAGGGTAAGCATTGTGGCAAAAAGCAGGCCCCAGCATATGGCGAGCGCCATGGGTATCAGGATGGGGTCTCCTCCTCCGATTGCGTAAGCAACAGGTAGTAATCCAAAGACTGTCGTTACAGTGGTCAATATTACCGGCCGAAGCCTCAATTGCCCTGCTTGTATAATTGAATGTCTCCTGTCTACGCCCGATTTTCTCAATCTGTTTATGAAGTCGACTAAGACTATTGAGTCATTGACGACGATCCCTGTCAGAAATACCATACCTAATATAGAGAAAAATGACATAGGCATTTTATGTACCACGAGGGCGATTATCACTCCTATCAAACCGAACGGGATGGCTAACATAATAACTAACGGAATAACAATGGAATTAAACATCGCCGCAAGTATCATAAAGATTAAAAAGAATGCCAAAAGAAAAGCGACAACAAGGCTCCTTATGGATTTCATCTGCTCCTCAAACTCCCCTCCGGCATCGACGGTGTATCCCAGATATTCATTCTCGATTCCCTTGAAATGCCTGAGAACTTTTCTGCTGACTTCGTTGGAATTCGTAATATTCCTATCTACACTCGCGTATACCGTTACTGCCTTTTTTCCCTCGATATGGCTTATAGAATACAGGCCAACTCTCTCTTTAAAGCTTGCGACATTCTTAAGCGGTATAAGTTTTTCGTATTTGTTCGCTATCATTATCTTATTAAAGACATCTTTGGATTCCTTCACATTCTCGCGAAGCCTGACTATTACATCTATCTCCTCTTCCGCCTTTTCCTGCTTTATTGTAGTGGCAATTGTGCCTTTGAATACGCTTCTCACGCTGGAGCCGATTGCGCTTATGGTGAGGCCCGCCTCCGCAGCTTTGTTTTCATCGACCTCGATCATTATTTCTTTTTTGCCGCTTTCGTAATCATCGTCTATATCCTCGACGCCTTCGATCGTATTTAGGAAATCCTTATATTTTTGCGC
>JAUWWU010000034.1 GCA_030616695.1 Candidatus Omnitrophota bacterium
AGACACCTATTTTTTCGTTATTATTTTCACAGAAAAATAGGTGTCTGTCCCCTATTTCCAGTTGAGGATAACTTTCTTATTTGCTTGAAAAAAGGCGGCCGCGGTTATATAATACTTCCACTATGGATGAAAAGGGCGACCGCGAACTGGTAGAAAGATGTATCGGAGGAAACGCTGAGGCGTGGAGCGAATTCATAGACAGGTTCTCGGGCCTTATCTACTGGGCCATTAAACGAAAATTAAACAAATATGACTGCGCCTATTTGATGGGCGAGGTCGAGGAAATATACCAGCGCCTTTTTACCGCCATATGGGAAAAGAAGAGCCTTGCGGGCGTGAAAAATAGAGACAATATCGCCCCGTGGCTCATCGTGCTTGCCTCCAATGCCGCAATAGATTTCATAAGAAAAAAGGGATTTGAAAAGAATTTTCTGCGCAAGGCGGTTGAATTTGGAGCCGGCCCGCAAAACGAGAAGCCGGGCATATTCCTGCGGGAAGACAAGCGCCTGTTAGACGAGGCGATGAAGTCTCTAAGTGAAAAAGAAAAGGCGTATCTCGAATCCAATTATATAGCCGGAAAGAAACACAAGGAAATAGCGGAACTCTTCAACACGTCGATCAATACAGTATCCTCCGTCATCGCAAGGGCTAAGGCCAAGATAAAAAGATATATCGAGCAAAAAAATAAAAAACTTTGAAAGTAAACAGGTTGTTCAAGCGTCTATATAGGTGAGAGGCATGAAAGGTGAAAAGATGAATGATCTCTTGAAGGGATATTTTTCCGGGCAAAAAGATGTGCCTGAAAAAGGCGCTAATTGCCCGCCGGTAGAAATATTGGGCGGATACGCCTCGGGCACCCTTGAGCCGCAGGAGCTATATAATGTAAGCAACCACGTAAAAAGCTGCGCTTTCTGCAGTGAATTGATGGAAGGGGCCCTCCTATACTCGGCATACGGCAAGCATATAAAACTCGGCAGCGTCCCTGAGAAAATAAAAAATAAGGCAAAATCACTGCACCCCGCCTATAAAATAAAGGAGCGCGGAACAATGGCTTATCTTAAAAATAATATCTGGTTAATACTTTCCCTATCTTCACTTGCGGCATCCTTTTTTGCCCCGCCCTATTTCCTGCAGTTCCTCATACTCGCCGTCATCTTCGGGCTTAAATGGGTATTCAACAAGGAAAACACCCGGACGCTCGTGATGATATACAACGCCTGGAAAAAACACACTAAAGACAGCGATAAGGAATTGGAAGACATCTTTAGAAGCAGGCTGTAGGAATTGCAGGCATTTTAAGTCCATAGGGGGACACTTCACTCATAGGTACATTGTCAAAACGAGTGAAATGTCCCCTTTTATTTTCCTGCCTTTTTACAAATGCCGGGAAAATAAAAAAATTTTAAAATTTATTGCAAGAAAATCACTGCCTCATACGTATATATAAGTGGAGGTGATGAAAATGCTGGATATAGAAATAGCCAATATCTACCGTTTAGACGGCAGCAGCGCAATAAAGGCGTTTTGCGACATAATCGTATCTAACATATTGCTGGTAAAGGGGATACGCATTATAGAAGGGCGCAACGGCCTTTTTGTCAGGATGCCGGCCAAGGCGGGCAAGGACGGAAAATGGTACGAATCCATCAGGCCTATGAGTAAGGAGATAAGGGCCTGCTTGAATGAGGTCATCATCAAAGCGTTTAACGAGTGAACAGGAAACTGGGTAAGGCCGGGGAAATCCTTGCCTCCAGGTACCTGAAAAAGAACAGGTTCACCATACTCGCGAGAAATTACTCAACGCCTATCGGCGAAATAGATATCATAGCCGAAGACGGCAAAGTCCTCGTTTTTGTCGAGGTCAAGACAAGGCGGTCTGATGCCTACGGCCTGCCGGAGGAGGCCATAAACTCGAAAAAGATCCGCAAATTGACAAGGCTCGCCCAGTTATACATAAAAAATAAAGGGCTTTATGATAAAGAGGCGCGTTTTGATGTCGTCTCCATACTGATGCCGCGTAGATTTGGCAGAAAAACCGTAAGGCTGACCAAAAACGCCTTTTACGCCGAGGAATAGATATGCTCGCCAAAGTAAGATCAAGTGTCTTGCACGGCATAGACGCGAGACCGGTTACCGTTGAAGTGGATGTCGCCTCCCAGGGCCTTCCCTCTTTTTCGATAGTCGGTTTGCCTGATATGGCTGTCAGGGAAAGTACAAAAAGAGTCAAGAACGCGCTCATAAACTCCGGTTTCAGATTTCCCAACAGCAAGATAACCGTAAACCTGGCACCGGCCGGGATAAAAAAAGAAGGGCCCGCCTTTGACCTCCCTATCGCGCTGGGGATACTGGCGGCGACCGAGCAGCTCGACAAAAGCACGCTGCAAGACATTTTTGTCTGCGGGGAATTATCGCTTGACGGCAATGTCAGGCCGCTTAATGGGGCCCTGTCAAGGGTAACGGCTATGCGCAGTAAAGGTATAACCGGATGCCTCCTGCCTTCAGAAAACGGGCTTGAGGCCGCACTCGTCAAAGGGATATCTATACTTCCCGCCAATAATCTAAGGGAGGCCGTCGCCGCTTTAAAAGGCGAGATCCAAATAAAGCCGCCTCATGTAGATTTTAAAAAAATCTCCAAGTCCGATACCGGCGACGAATTGGATTACAGCGATGTAAAAGGACACATACATATCAAAAGAGGCCTCGAAATAGCCGCCGCCGGCGGCCATAACGTCATACTAATAGGCCCTCCAGGCTCGGGAAAGACCATGCTCGCCAAAAGGCTGCGGACGATCCTGCCTAAAATGTCCTTCGAAGAGGCCATCGAAAGCACAAAGATCTACAGCGTGGCGGGGGACATTTCGCAGAAGCACTTTTTGATACAGGAAAGGCCGCTCCGCTCGCCGCATCATTCGGCGTCATATTGCGGCCTTATCGGAGGAGGCAAGTCAATCAGGCCCGGGGAGATAACACTTGCCCATAACGGAGTCCTTTTTCTCGATGAGCTCCCTGAATTCCACAGGGACATACTTGAGATGCTGCGGCAGCCTATGGAAGACGGGGCTATCAATATCTCGCGTAGTTCGGGAAACATGAAATACCCGGCGAGGTTCATGCTCGTAGCCGCGATGAATCCGTGTCCCTGCGGGCACCTGACCCATCCCAGGAAAGAATGCCACTGCACCGTCCCCATGATCCAGAGGTACCTTGCGAAAATATCAGGCCCCCTCTTAGACAGGATAGATATACATCTGGAGGTGCCTCCGTTAAATTATAAGGAGCTTTCGGGAGACGATGAATGCGCCGAATCCTCAAAAGAAATAAAAAAGAGGGTCCTGGAGGCCCGCAAGATACAGAAAAGGCGTTACGGCAATAAAAAATTCGGCTGCAATGCCCTTCTTACCCCCAAAGAAATCCGAAAATATTGCGAGCTTACCGAAGATGCGAAGGACCTTTTTAAACTGGCGATCGTGGAATTGAGTTTCAGCGGCCGGGCATATGATAAGATATTGAAGCTTTCGCGCACAATAGCTGACCTGGATAAAAAAGAGGCCATAGACGCGGTCTGTATATCCGAAGCTATAAGCTATCGCTCCCTCGACCGCCGCCTCTGGCTTTCATATTAACTCATCCCCTAGTAGTAAAAAAAGTTCCAAAATGAGGCGTCATGTAGTATAATTTCTATGATGAATCTTGATAACGGAACGCGATATCTATTTAAACACAAGGCTACCCCTGTTGCAGTATTCCTGATAATAGCCCTGGGGTTTATTATATACGCCAATTCCCTTAACGGGGAATTCATATGGGACGATCAATACTTAGTCAGGGATAATATATATATAAGAGACTGGTCCTATGTGCCTGAAATTTTTACCCGCGACATAGGGGCAGGCGCCGATAAGCCGTTTAATTACTACAGGCCGTTTCATATCTTTACTTATCTAATAGATTTTTCCGTATGGGAATTAAATGCTTTCGGCTATCATCTATCCAATATCATCTTCCATATCCTGACGGCATTATCGGTCTATTGGTTTACTACAGTCCTTTTTAAAAATAAAACCCTCTCTTTGCTTACAGGCCTCTTTTTCCTGACGCACCCCATACAGACCGAGGCAGTTTCTTCCATATCCGTAAGAGGCGATGCCTTATCGGCATTGTTTATGTTAGTCTGTTTTATCCTCTATATTAAATTACTTGACAGGGATAGCGTGATAAACTATATACTGATGTTGTTGGTTTATATCCTCGCGCTCTTATCCAAAGAAAACAGCCTGATCCTCCCCGCCTTAATAGTTCTTTATCATCTTATTTTTGCGAAGAAGGTTGAAATCATTAAATTGTCGTCTATAGCGGCGGTCGCGGGGGGTTATGCCATTTTAAGGTTTGCCGTTCTTAGGCCTGTTGGATCCCATGCGTTGTCGCTGACAGCGCTTTTTCAGCGGATTCCGGGGTTCTTTGCAGCCATAACTAATTACATCAGGCTTTTGATATCGCCCTTTGGATTACACGCGGAATACGGAAACATGCTCTTTAATTTCACGGATTTAAAGGCAATAGCGGGAATCATTATTGTGGCCGCATCCTTATTATACGCGTTCAAAATAAGAAAAAATAATACGCTGGCCTCTTTTTCCATCTGCTGGTTTTTTATAGCTCTACTGCCTGTCTCCAATCTTTATCCGCTTGCTTTTTACATGGCCGAACACTGGCTGTATTTTCCGTCCATCGGATTTTTTCTGCTTCTTGCCGCCGGCTTCGATAACCTGCTAAAGGATAAATCTTTCGCGTTCGTTACTAAAGCGTTTATAATAGGCGCCCTCCTCTCTTATTCCTATTTAACGATCGTGCAGAATAATTACTGGCAGGAGCCTTTGTCCTTTTACCAAAGGACCCTTAAATACATCCCGGACAGCCCGAGGATAAACAACAATCTCGGCAATCTATATAATGATATGGGCAGGCATGAAGAAGCGATAGTTCTTTTTAAGAGGGCGATAAAAAACAATCCCATTTACGTAAAAGCTTATAATAATCTCGGCAAGGCATATTATAATATCGGAGACAAAGAGAAGGCGATGAAGTCTTTTATAAAAGCGCTGAAAATCGATCCGGGCTATAGCAAGGCCTATTATAATCTTGGGATAATAGATGAGGAACTGGGTATGAAAGATGACGCCATAAAGCTGCTTAAAAAGGCGATCGAGCTTGATCCCGGATATGCGCCCGCGTATAACAAGCTTGGCCTAATATACCGAGAAAGCGGCAAGTACCGGCAGGCGGCGGCATTATTTAAAAAGTCTATAGAGATCAACCCCTATTATGCGGAGGCGTATAATAACCTTGAAATAACTTACGCCGGGATGGGGAAAATGAGGAAGCAATAGACCCTTCTCTTTTAAAAGCCCTGGAGCCGTATAGATAATAAGTTATGATTGCGGATAACCGCTTATTCGACTTTTATTGCTTCAAGAGGGCACTCGGCAGCGACCTGCTGTAAATCACAATTAGGGTATTCCTGATTTTTTACATAGGCCTTGTTGTCATCCTTGATCTCGAACACATCGGGGCAGCTTGATACGCAAAGCCCGCAGCCCGTGCACGCTGCTTTGTCTATGACTACTTTCGCCATCTACAAATCCTCCTTTCTAAAGTTCTATTTCTTCCGTTATATCAAAATTCTTATGAAAATTCATGTCATTTGTAAGCTTTGGGATTTTAAACTGGCCGTCGTGCGTGCCTTCCGCGACTTTTTTATGACGGTATTTCTCAAAGTCTCCGCCCGCCACTACCTTTAAAATGGGATGGCTCAGGCGCTGGGAACGCCTTTTCGTAAGATATTCCGCGTTTAATTTGCTAAGTTCGCTTTCTATTATCTTCAGTAATTCCTCTTTTGTCTTTTTGGGTAAATCCTTATTCTCGAATTCTACCAGAAATGCATACCTCGGAGCGCCTGACCATTCAACGAAAGCGGAGAAACACTGAAGGTCCACGCCGATCGACGCCGCAGCCCTATTGACCGCCTCGTTCACCTGCGACTCATAAAGCTTCTCCCCGGTCACGGAGCAGACCATCGAGCCCTTCTGCTTGAACTCTATTACCGGCGTGTTATTAAAAACACCTGTGACCTTAATAACATCGTCGATATTATATCTGTAAAGGCCTGCGTGGGTAGTCAGGATGATATAATATTCCCGCCCCACTTCAAGCTGGTGCGCAAGAAGGAATTTCTTGTCATCTTTGCATATATCTTCCATGGGCACAAATTCATAAAAATTGCTCATAATAGCAAGTGTGCCTGAGCAGCCTTCGTCGCCCAAGGGTATGGATGCGCGGGCCTCGCTTGAGAGATAGCCAAAGTCCCTTATTGCGATATTATCGCCGAAATATTTTTTGAGATGCGGAAGATAAATCCCGACTGTGCCACCCTTCCAGCAGGCTATGATATCGAGGCCCGGCCAGAAGTCCATCGGCAAAAGCTCGCCGCCCCTCTTTTCGGATAACCTCACAAGCTCATCGGCGCGTTTAGGATTAGGCCTGAGGCTTTTTTCTATTTTCTTCCGTATGTCGTACCGCAAGTCCAGTTCGCGGTTAAGGGTGCCTTCTTTTATGTCGTCGATTATCCTATCTTTTACTTTTCCTATCCGCTGGCACAAAAGAAGTATCGTGCTCGGATTCAGGCTTGCTATAGTGGATACATTCTGCTCCATGGCCACCCTGAGGATGCAATAATACTTGGCATCGTAATCCTTTATCTCGAACACCTCATACGGCAAGACATAGAGCTTTTTTACCATATCCGGCATATTTTTATACGCGTGTCCGGATTCGGCGCCGAAAGGGATATTGCCGATAGTCGAGCCCTCTTTTTCAGGGCTCACAATAGCCAGTATCTTGCCGTTAAACATCTTTGGATGGTCCCTCAGGATATAATATGTCCAGACGTCCATGACCTCTCTTTTTTTTCTTCTGGAATATTCCGTAACGGGTATAAACTTGGGCTTGCCCGTTGTGCCGCTTGTAACGCCGAAGAGTACGGGCCTGTCGATTGTCAGGATATTAGACTCTCCGCGCATAAGATATTCTATATGAGGCCTTAACGTTTCATAGTCGTTTAACGGCACCCTTGCCTGATAATCCTCTATGGAGCGCATCCGGGCGAAATTATATTTTTTCCCGAAAACCGTATTTTTGTTGCGGGCTAAAAGCTGCAGCAGCAATCTACGCTGGCTTTCAAGGGGAGATTTCGTCGCTTTCTCAAAAGTCCTTGCCTTTAAACCGTACATCTTGATAGCATATGGCGCTATTGCCATAACCCCGGCCCCTTTACTTTATCGTTATTCTATCTGCGGTGTATTTATTGAGCGCTTTCTCATCGACCGTAACGCCAAGCCCTGCCCCTTTCAGCGGGCGGGCAAAGCCGCCGTATCCAAAACTTATATCTTCCTCGACAACGTCTTCCGTAAGCAAAAATTTTGCGTAAGACCCTTCCAGATATCTTATGCCGGTAACGCATGAAGCAAAATGCCTGCCGGCGGCCGATAATACGCCCGTCTCGCCCACCTGGCAGCCCAATTGATACGAAACGCCTGCCTGTGACGCAAATTCGGCTATCTTAAGAGAACTCAGGAGGCCGCCGCATTTCGACAGCCTTATATTAAACATGCCGCACGCTTTCCGCTCGACAAGCCTTCTTGCGTCTTCAATGCCACACATAGACTCATCGGCCATGACCGGCTCAGGGATAGCATCGGAGACCTTCTTCAAAGAATCGATATCGTCCTTCGCGGTAGGCTGCTCGATCAGGCTGAAGCCCGGGCCCCGCATGACACTAAGCTTTTCTATGGCCTCTTCGCTGCTCCATGCGCAATTGGCATCGAGTCTTATATCCCTCTGCCGGCCCAAAAATCGCCTTGCCGTTTTCAGCCTGTCGACGTCGCCCGCGTCGCCTACCTTCAACTTAATATCCTTAATACCGTATAACCTAAACTTCAAAGCGGACAGCTTTGTCCTGCATATAGGGTCTTCTCCGATCGCCGCGCTGTATCTCAACCGCTCTGTCTTTATTCCGCCGAGCGCGCCGGTAATCGAGCAGTTAAAGGCTTTAG
>JAUWWU010000132.1 GCA_030616695.1 Candidatus Omnitrophota bacterium
AACCGAAATGATTTACGGCAATAGAGTTAAATACCGGGAAGGTTACTACCCCGAAAAATAACAGCGCTGCCAATAAAACCGCTGGATTCTTAATTAACCTCCTGATCAAGCTTACTTTCGCCTTATCGGGAACGGCCCCCTCAACGGTGTCCCGCTTTTTGCGCAGCGCCGCTTTGGCGGTCTTGTTACCATCATTAGCGAGCTCTTCCATGGGCGCCATATCTTTGAGGACACGGCGGATCCTTGCTCCTCCTGTCCTTCCCGCCCGATATTCGAGGATACCGCAAACCCTTGCCCTCATATATCTTTGCAACATTATGGGATAAACGTTAAACACTATGTTACGCACTGTGTGTAACACGATAGTGTGCCAGAAGTAGGAACAAGAATAGATCACACTCGGCATGGACGCGAGTGGCAATAAAAATATAAAAAAGCCGAATAGATGTACTAATTCTGCTACTCTTGTAAGAAATTCGTAAAACCGCAACGATTTTGTCCTTCCTCCACCCAACGCCCCACGGCCGCCACCCAATATTCCGATCGTCCTTGAGCTGAAAACACTTAAATAAAGCCGTCTGAATTGTTCAACTCCCAACGCTTTATATAATTTGCCGTTTTTTTCAAAGGATTTAGGCTTGAAATATGCGTCAATAATTTTCTTTACGAAGTTCGGCAGGACGTCAATAATTTTCTTTACGAAGTTCGGCAGGATTTGATATTCTTCCCGATCTTCTTCCCCATCTTTCGCGAATTCTTCCAACCAGTTAGCAACGCCTTTGTTTCCTTTTCTGGATAAATCAATCAGCGCGCGCAAGGCGGGGTCGCTGCCTTCACGGGCGACCCGCTCTAACTCCGTAATAGCGTCCTGGTTCCCCATTTTGGCTAAATCGATCAGTACGTCAAAAGCGGGGCCGCTGCCATGAGAGAGATCGGCTAAGAAACTCATAGCGATAGTGGAGCCCAGTTTGGTTAAACCGATCAACGCTTTAAGAGCGCCGGCGTCGCTGTCACGAGAAAGCTTTAATAGACGACGAAAATCGTCAAGGTCGTTTTTCGCGGCTAAGGAGATAACGCCCGTTGTCCACTCCATGCCTTTATCGTCGTCCAGGTGTTCTTTATGCTTTATGTGATGCAGCTCATGCTCGGCTATGGCAATGGCCGCCTGTTGGGGGTTGATCTCTTTATCTAAGATCATCCCGACATTTAAAATGAAGGGCAGGGATATGAAAATATCTCCGTTGGAATTGTAGTGCCCGGAGGCGTAGGTCATCTTGCCGGTCTCGGGATCCTCAACCTTGAACAGTGGGGCGCCGTCGGGGGTATCGACGAAAAATATTTTATTGGGGTCTATGCCGAGTTCTTTCGCGACTTCCGCTCTTATTTTCAGCAGCTCATCTTCGGCGATCAGAGCCTTTTTGGCCAGATACCCAATGGCCTCCCGTGAAGTTATTGTGGCGTCTCCGACCTGCATGAAAAAGCTCTTTATCTGTTCGTTCAGGCCTTTCGTAACCTTGTGCCCGGCTTCGCCGACGTTGCCGCAGGCTACGTTTCCGAAATAGATTTTCGCCTCGGGGGACTTACATGTATCTTTATTTTCTTTAAAGCCGTGCGCGGGGTCGACTTTTGCCAGATATGGCCAAAGGCTCTCAGCAAGCACGCAGCCTTTGTCCGCTTCCTTCCCGACCTCCCGCAAAAACTCCAGCCCTTCTTCCCCCTTGAAATTGCCGTCTTCCAGGATAGCGTCAAAGATAAAGTGATTTTTGGCCGGCTCTTCCTCGGACCCGTACAGGAGTATCAGATCATAAAGGAACAACCTCCTGTCTTTGGAAGACGCGCCTTCACCGGCGACATGTAACCTCCCATATCCCAGGTCGCACATAACCACTTCACCGCTGTCTCTCCTGACAATAAAGTTCCCATCGTGAAAATCGATCGGGACCTTGCCGTCCAAACGGAAAGCAATGGACAGCAACGTGGAAACGATCTTCTTCCCTGTTTCTGCCGTAAAAGCGCCCCGCTTTTTCAATTCCCTGACAGTTTCTCCTTCTATAAATTCTGCCGTAAAGCACTTTCTGCCGTTTGACTCATGCGAAAAGCCGAGCGCCGGCACCTCTTTCACGCCGCTGTCTGCTAGCCTCCTGTAATCCCGCAACTCCTGCGCGTAAAATATTTTTTCTAACCGCAGTTGCTGATCCCCTTTCATAAGCACGAGCGCCAGCGGGATTCCTTTTCCCTTACCGTCCTTTCTTTCAAACTCCACCCAGAACACATGTTTGCAGACGCCGTCTGCATAATGCGAAATACAGACCTTTTTCGACAGATCATCCCAACATAAACCCGGCAATTGGTTGACCCTTCCTAATGCCTCTATCAGCTTATCCTCAGGCATCCCCGCGAGAATCTCCTTTGCGTCTTCACAATACCTCTTTCGCCACTCGTCCAAATCGGCCCACAGCCCCCCATCGACGCTTACGATCAAGCTTACTTTTGCCTTATGGGGAACGGCCCGCTCATCGGTGTCCGGCTTTTTGCGCAGCGCCGCTTCGGCTGATGAGATAACGCCCGTTGTCCACTCCATGCCTTTATCGTCATCCAGGTGTTCTTTATGCTTTATGTGGTGCAGCTCATGCTCGGCTATGGCAATGGCTGCCTGTTGGGGGTTGATCTCTTTATCTAAGATCATCCCGACATTTAAAATGAAGGGCAGGGATATGAAAATATCTTTGCTGGAATTGTAGTGCCCGGAGGCGTAGGTCGTCTTGCCGGTCTTGGGATCCTCAACCTTAAACAAGGGGGCGCCGTCGGGGGTATCGACGAAAAATATTTTTTCCTGGTCTATGCCAAGTTCATTCGCGACGTTGTCTCTTATTTCCAGTAACTCATTTTCGGCGATCAGAGCTTTTTTTGCCAGATATCCGATGGCCTCCCGTGAAGTTATTGTGGCGTCTCCGACCTGCATGAAGAAGCTCTTTATCTGTTCGTTCAGGCCTTTCGTAACCCTGTGCCCCGCTTCGCCGACGTTGCCGCATGTTACATTTTTGGCGCCCACGTCCTGCGCGGTCCAGTCTTCCTCGGGGGATAGCTTCTTTATTATCTCCAGAACCTTTAAAGAGCGGTTATCTAAAGAG
>JAUWWU010000094.1 GCA_030616695.1 Candidatus Omnitrophota bacterium
AAAATCGCTGTATATAACCTCCCTCTCCGCCTCCCTTATCTTTTGTATTATTACCTGCTTGGCGGTCTGGGCGGCTATTCTGCCGAACTCTTTGGACTCTATCTCTACGCCCTCGCTGGCAACCTTTATTTCTCCTGTCTTTTTATCTATGCTGACGGATATATCCTCTACCTTTTTACCCACCACTTTCCTGGCCGCGCTTACTAACGCAGACTCTATCGCGGTAAAAAGGATATCTTTATCGATTCCCCTTTCCCTCTCTATTGAATCAAGTATGTTTAGCAACTCTCCGTTCATGGATACCCCTCGCTGATCAGATTAAACTCTTGTAATCAAATGTGGCCTTTGATATCTTACTCAAGGGCATCTTTATCAACTTTGCGTTCTCCTCATATACGCCTATGCTGTCGTCTTCGACTGCCTCAAGGATACCGGCAAATTCTCTCCTTCCGTCTATAGGTTCATAAGTATGCACACGCACCCTTTTGCCTTTTATCCTCAAAAAATCCGCTTTTGTCTTAAGCGGCCTGTCGAGGCCGGGGGATGAGACCTCAAGGATATAATATTCGTCCATAAAATCCTCTTTGTCCAGGGCCTCGCCTATGATCTCGTTCATCCTGGCACACTCTTCGACGGTTATGCCCGCTTCCTTGTCGGCCAATACCCTCAAGACCTTCCTCTTGCCTTCTTTTCTATGCGTCATATCAACAAGCTCTGCGCCGTTGTCGCGCAGGGCGGCGCAAACTATGTCTTTTACCCTATCCTGCAAACTATCTTTTGCCATCTTATCGCTCCCTTTTGTCCTTCGGACAAAAAAAAGTGGGCCTAGATTAATCAACCCACTTTATCTCCTCAATATAAAGCTTGTAATATAATACTACGAAACCATTGTTTTTGTCAAGGGAAAATTGCCAGCTCTTGGATAGTTGCGATTGTTCCCTGATTCCGAGTTAGTTAAACGAGGTCAAGGAAAAAATTTTGAGGGGGCTAAGCTAAGGCAGTAGCTTCATTATCTCCTTTACCGCCTCTTTTTCGGACAGCTGGACGACCTTCTTATCCTTTCTCGTCTTTACCTCTATTTTATTCTTGGCGAGGGCCTTTTCGCCTATTACGACCTGGATAGGAATACCGATAAGGTCTGCGTCTTTGAATTTTATGCCGGCGCTTTCCTCTCTATCATCAAGCACGACTTCGATATTTTCCGATGATAGCTTCCCATAAAGCCCTTCGGCTATTTTTACGGATTCCTTATGCGCCATATTTAAGGGCAGGATTATGACCTGATAGGGCGCTAATGACGAGGGCCATATTATGCCGTCTTTGTCATTGTTCTGCTCTATCGCAGCGGCGATTATCCGGTTTATCCCGATCCCGTAACAACCCATTATGCACAACTTGTCCTTACCGTCCTTATCCAGAAAACTCGCGCCCAGGTCCTTGCTATATTTCGTCCCCAACTTAAATGTGTGCCCTACTTCTATAGTGGTCTCTAATTTTATCTGTTTTCCGCATTTGGGGCACGGGTCGCCTCCGTCTATATACCTGAAGTCTGACCAGTCGCTTACTTTAAAATCTCTGGCTAAATTCACGTTCATTAAATGGGTATCGGCTTTATTGGCCCCCGTTACAAAATTCCTCATACCGGCGACGCTATAATCCGAAATAATCCTTACACCCTTTAATCCGACCGGGCCGCTGAATCCAAGCGGGCCGCCTGTTATATCCTTTATAAGCTTATCATCGGCCATTTCTAAAGCGCTGCAATTCAGATATCGCGTGACCTTGACCTCATTCAGATTATGGTCTGCTCTTATTAAAATAGCCACGGGTTTCTCGTCAGCCTTGTAAATCAACGTCTTGACCAATTGATCGGGCCTGACCTTCAAAAATCCGCTCACCCTCTCGACGGTGCTCACGCCGGAAGTCTTAACTTCCCGGATGGCTTTTAACTCCTCCGGGCTCTGCCTCATGCTGTCTTTAGTGCATTCAGCTATTGTCAGGCTTGCGGTATAGCCGCATTCAGAACAGCTTGCGATAATATCCTCGCCGCTTTTAGCGGGGACCATAAATTCATGAGAAAGGTCTCCGCCCATAAATCCGGTATCCGCCTCTACCGTAATATAATTCAGGCTGCATCTTTCGAATATCCTGCAATAAGCATCAAACATGGCCTTGTAACTTTCGTTAAGCCCCTCTTTATTCCTGTCAAAGCTATATGCATCCTTCATTATGAATTCTTTTGAGCGAAGCACACCGAACCTGGGGCGCGGCTCGTCCCTGAATTTAGTCTGTATCTGATATAAGGTCTTAGGAAGGCCCCTGTAAGAACGGATTTCCCTGGCGACCAGGTCGGTTATCACCTCTTCGTGCGTAGGGCCTAAAACGCATATTTTTCCGTGCCTGTCTTTATAAGTTATTAAGATCTCCCCTAATAGCTTAAACCTGCCTGTCTTCTCCCATAATTCTTTGGGATGAATAGCCGGCATAAGCAATTCCTGGGCACCGGCATTGTCCATTTCTTCCCTTACTATATTCTAGACCTTTTTTAGGACTCTTACTCCCAGCGGAAGGTAGGTATAGACGCCTGCGCCTAATTTTCTTATAAGGCCCGAGCGTATCATGAGTTTGTGGCTTATGATCTCCGCTTCGGCGGGATCTTCTTTTAAGGTTTGTATAAACGCCTCCGTCATCCTCATGTGAATTTCTCTCCTTTAAAGGGGACAGACACCTTTATTGATGTCTTTATTTATCTTATATTTCAGAATGCTTAAAGCTAAAAATAAAGGTGTCTGTCCCATTTTACGTATCATATGGTATCCTTATATGCCTTGACCTCCTCGATCAGGGTTGTTACGAATTCTCCCTCTCTTACACTCTTTACCTTCTTGCCTTTTTTAAAAAGTATGCCGCTATTCTTTCCGCCGGCTATGCCTATATCAGCGTCTTTTGCTTCACCGGGCCCATTTACGGCGCAGCCCATTATCGCTATCTTGAAGGGGGCTTTTATATTGCCTAATCTGATGCCCCTCAATCTCTCTTTGAAGTCCTCGACTATATTTTTTAGATCTATTCCGCACCTGCCGCACGTAGGACATGAGATTATCTCCGGCCCGAAATTTCTCAGCTTAAGCGAAGACAGAACCTCTTTTGCGACTTCGACCTCTGCCGGCGAATTGCCCGTAACCGACACCCTTATCGTATCGCCTATGCCCTCCTGAAGCAACGTGCCTATTCCGATGCTGGATTTAACGGCGGAATTCAAAAACGGCCCTGCCGCCGTGATGCCGAGATGAAACGGATAATCGCATAGCGATGCCATTTTTCTATATGCCTCTACCGTCTCAGAGACATCGGATGATTTTAACGAAATTATTATATCACGGAAACCGGCTTTTTCAAAAATCTTTATATAGTCCAGGGCGCTTTTGACCATGCTATCGGCTATACCGCCGGACCGCCGGCTTAAAGAGCCGGAATTAACTCCTATGCGGATGGGGATACTTTTCTCTTTAGCGCATTTAATTATCTTGTTTATATCCTCCGCTTTTTTTATGTTACCCGGGTTCAATCTTATTGCGGCTGAGCCTGCCTCTATTGCGCCTAAAGCCAGTTGCGGAAGAAAATGTATATCAGCCACAACCGGGATATCGGACCCTTCTATTATCCTCTTAAGCGACGGGACAGCGCCTTTATCGCCTACGGCGATCCTCACGATATCACACCCCGCCTTTTTCAATTTCCTGATCTCGTTAAGAGTGCTGTCAACGGCCTTTGTATCGGTTTTAGTCATGGATTGTATGGAAATAGGCGCACCGCCGCCTATTTGGACATTACCGATCCTGACTTTTCTTGTCTTCCTTCGCTTTATCATTTTAACAAATTATCCACAGCCGTAGCCGGGGTTTAAATCCCGGCTACTTTGTTTATTTAAACATGTGCGGGAGGTTCAGGATATCGTTCCAGCTGATCAGCAGCATAAAGGCAAGCAGCAGGACGAGGGCAACCTGTTGCGAAATTTCCTGAACCCTTTTATCTACGGGCCTGCCCTTGATCTTCTCTATCACGAGAAAGAGTATATGGCCTCCGTCTAATACCGGAATAGGCAAAAGGTTGATTATAGCAAGTGAAGTACTTATAAGCGCACTTATCCACAATAGGTGGTTTATTCCCATAGTCGCCGCCTTACCCGTAACGGCGGCGATCATTATCGGTCCGCCGATCAATTTTATCGAAACGGCACCGCTTACCAGCCTCCATAGCATCCAATAAGTAAGCGTTGTCGTTTTTACGATTTCGCGGGCACCCATATATATAGATTTGAAAAAACCGTATCGGGCTAACTCGACCTTATTGGAGGGGGCTATGCCTATCATGGCTTTTATGGGCTTGCCGAATATATCTTTTGCGTCCGTGGCTTTTCCCCTGACGACAAAATCCAGAAATTCGCCCTCCCTCTCAACCTGCAGGGACATCTCGCCTTCTTTACCGCGTATTATTTCCAGGACTTCATCCCATGAGTTGATGGCCGTGCCGTCAATCGCTACTACCCTATCGCTTGCCTGCAAGCCTGCCTTCTCTGCGGGATATCCTTCTAAAACAGCGCCTATGTGGGATGTCCTTATCGGCGCTCCTATCATAAAAACAGCGCAAAAAAGCACACAACCGAGTATATAATTAATGGCGGAACCTGCGGCGACTATGCCGAAC
>JAUWWU010000044.1 GCA_030616695.1 Candidatus Omnitrophota bacterium
GCTATGCATATAAATTTTCTTAAAACTGGAGCTAGCGGTCAGGTTCGAACTGACGACCCCCTCATTACAAGTGAGGCGCTCTACCAACTGAGCTACGCTAGCATAAGTGTCAAAATGCATTAAGACCTTGTCGCTTCAGGGATGCTGTCTAGGACGTCCTGGGCGCGCAGGCTTACCTGCCCCTTCTTTTTTGCGGCGATATTTCCCGCGAGCCCATGTAAGTACGCGCCGTGCTTCGCGGCGTCAAAATCGCTGAATCCCTGCCCCTTTAAACTTGCGATCATGCCCGTTAGGACATCGCCAACTCCGCCGGACGCCATCCCGGGATTCCCTGTCTTATTTATAGAAATACGCCCGTCTTTTGACGCAATGACAGTGTTCATCCCCTTCAGAACGACTGTGACGCCGTATTTTTTCGCAGTTTCTTTAGCAACCTTTTTTCTATTTTTTTGTATATAACCCACCCTTTTACGGATCAGGCGGGACATCTCGCCCGGGTGGGGCGTAATAATAATAGAGTTTTTTGCTTTTTTGAGAATACGCGGGTCATCCGCAACGCAATTTATTCCGTCGGCATCAAGGGTGATCGGCGCGTCGAGGTCTTTAATCAGCTTTTTAACGAGCCCTTTCGTCCCCGGCTTTTGCGATATCCCCGGCCCGACGGCTACGGCATCTGCCTTTTTCGAAAATTGCTTGATCTTTGTAAATGAAGATGCGGGAAAGTAGCCTTTCCCTTCGTCTTCGACGGGAAGGGTCATCACTTCGGTGAGCTTTCTCTCCATTATACTGTTAAGGCTTTCGGGTATCGCGCATGTCACGAGGCCGCTGCCCGTTAAAAGCGCCGCTTCACTTGTAAGATAGGCCGCGCCGGTCAACCCCCGCGAACCTGCCACGATAAACACATGCCCATAATCGCCTTTATGCGTATTCGGTTTTCTTTTTTTTAAGATATTCGCCATAAGGGGATTACCGCACCAGCGCCAGCATTTCTTTTACCGCGTTTTCAAGCCCCGCGAAGACCGAATGAGATATTATCGAGTGCCCTATATTCAATTCCTCTATTTCCCCGATAGCCGCGACCGCCTTGACGTTTTTGTAGTTTAATCCGTGCCCTGCGTTTACCGTTATTCCCAACCGGCGCCCGGCCTTCACAGCGTTTGAAATAGCGGACAATTCCCGCGTGGCCTCATCCGGGCCTTTGGCGTCAGCATACTTTCCCGTGTGGATCTCTATTGTCTTCGCCCCTGCCTTCTTAGAGGCCTCGATCTGTTTTTCTTCGGGATCAATGAAAAGGCTGACTTCTATGCTGCAGGATTCCAGCTTTGCAATTACTTCGGAGATCTTTCGCATATTAGAAAGAACATCAAGTCCGCCCTCTGTCGTAAGTTCTTCCCTTCGCTCCGGGACAAGTGTGGCCTGATGGGGTTTTATTTCCATCGCGGCCTTCACGACTCCGCTGTTTACGGACATCTCAAGGTTAAACCTTGTTTTTATAATATTTTTGAGTTTTGCGACGTCGCTGTCGTTTATGTGCCGCCTGTCTTCCCTTAAATGCGCCACTATGGAATCACAGCCGGCTTTTTCGCAGACGAGCGCCGCACTTATCGGGTCCGGCTCCGACCCTCCCCGGGCCTGGCGCAGTGTCGCTACATGGTCTATGTTGACGCCTAATTTTGCCATCAATAATCTATTTTTTTACGATGGGAATATAAACGTTTACAATGCTGTCTTTTAGCGCGATCCCCCTGGCGATAGGCGCCAGCTCTAATTGCTTGATGATATCCTGCGTATATTCGCTTATGTCCACCGGCACCGTCCGCACAGATGTGACTTCATCAAGGATGTTATCCGGCCCCACTACCACAATGGCCTCGGGCTCGACGGTGATTGCCTCTGTAATGAGTTCGTAGCCCTCCTGCACTTCGCCGACGATCGTAAGCTGTACGGGCAGTTTTTTGGAGACCATGTCATACTGCAGCATGCTGACAATGGCCCTCTCTTCCCCGGTCTTCAATTTTGTGAGTTCGTGGTTAACGTAAAACCACGTTGCTATCGCAAGGGCCAGGGCGAGTATTTTTAATCCCAGGTTATTAGTGACCCACTTTTTAGCTTTCAACGGGATGCCTCCCCAAGAAGTCGAATATGCTTTTTTCCCGCCTTTGGCCGCTGAAAAGGTTGCTTAGTATTTTTGATAGTGTTTCTTTATCGAGGTCGCGCGTCAGTTTGCCGGCGATAGATACGGAGATCGCCCCCGTCTCCTCCGATACGACGATGACTACGGCGTCGATCTCTTCACTAAGGCCTATGGCCGCTCTGTGGCGCGTGCCCATGGTTTTGCTTAGTCTCGGGTCTTGGGACAGCGGAAAGAGGCACCCCGCCGCAATGATTGTGCCGCCCTGGATTATAATACCGCCGTCGTGTAAGGGCGTGTTCGGCATGAATATGGTATTTATTAATTCGCTCGTGACCTTGCTGTCCAAGGGTATGCCGCTTTCTATATACGGCCGCAGCCCGATCTCTCTTTCAATGGCGATCAGGGCGCCGATCTTTTTCTTTGAGAGGATGCTGGCGGATTTTACTATTTCGTCTATTACCCTCTCCTCTTTAAGCATAGCGCCGAATTGCCCCAGCCGCGCAAGGCCCCTCCGCAATTCCGGCTGGAATATAATAAGGAAAGCCAATACGGATATGGGGAATATCTTTGTCATTATCCAGCTTATCGTCGTCAGTCCCGACTGCTGTGTGATTATCAGCAGGAGCACGATAATTATCAGCCCCTTCACAAGCTGGACGGTACGGCTGCCCCGTATAAAGAGAAATACCATGTAGTATATAAACCACAGGATCACCATTTCCAGCGCTATCTTCCATATGCTTGAAAGCTCAAAAGCCATCTTAACTCCTTACTATTGCGTCGGTAATCCTTGCCACCTGCACCATTTTTTTTACGTCATGGACCCTAAGTATATTGACGCCTTTAGATATACATATCGCGCATGTGGCCGCTGTCCCCATAAGTTTGCCGGTTTTTTCTATATATTCTTCGGGCACGTGCTCCCGCCTGAGAGTCTTCGGGATAAAAGATTTTCTTGAAGTCCCTACCAATAAAGGCCTTCCAAGCAGCTTAAAGGCATCTATCTTATTTAGTATTTCAAGGTTATGGCCTACGGTTTTACCGAAGCCTATCCCGGGGTCGATTATTATCTTATTTTCGTCAATCCCTGCCTTTTTGGCCACTTTGATGGACTTTTTCAGGCTCATCATGATGCTATCTATGACCGAATCATAACCGGGGTCGATTTGCATCGTTTGCGGAGTGCCCTTGATGTGCATGATTATTACAGGGACATTAAATTCCGCAGCTATCTCCGCCATGCGGGGATCTCCCTGCAGCCCCATAATGTCATTTATAATAGACGCGCCGTTTTTCAGGGCCTCCCTGGCGATCTCGGGCTTGTTGGTATCGATGGATATAGGGATATCGATTTGCGAGGTGGCCTTTCGTATTACCGGAATTACTCTGTCAAGCTCGACGTCAGCAGGGACAGGCCTTGCACCGGGCCGGCTGGATTCGCCCCCGATATCTATGATATCCGCGCCTTCGACTGCCATTTCAAAGACCCGCCTTATAGCATCTTCTTCCCGCATAAAGCGGCCGCCGTCGCTGAAAGAATCAGGGGTCCTGTTCAGGACGCCCATGATATATGTCCGCCTGGAAAGAGCTAAGTTAAACCTGTCCCACGATATGTCCGCCGCATCAGTTTTGCTGTTTACGCGCATGGTTCACAGCTTCTTTTTTATCGGTAAGCTTGAGGATCGCTTTTGCCTCGTCGTTATACATGACTTCTTTTTCAAGCAGCGTCTCGGCTATCACCCCAAGCTCCTTCCTGTATTCGGTCAATACCTTTTTCGCCGTCTCATAACATTCGTCAACAAGCTTTTTTACTTCCTCGTCTATGATCTTTGCGGTTTCTTCGCTGTAATCCTTCTCTTCTGCCAAGTCCCTGCCCAGGAATATATGCTCGTGCTGCTTCCCGAAAACCAAATGGCCAAGTTTATCGCTCATTCCGAATTGCGTCATCATCGTCCTTGCCGTTTCCGTGATCTTTTTTAAATCATCGTGCGCGCCGCTGCTCAACTCGTTAAATACGATCTCTTCACTGACGCGGCCGCCCAGCGATACGGTTATCTTTGCCATTAGCTTTTTCTTGGTATGCATATGCCTGTCTTCCGTCGGAGGAGTCATTGTGTATCCCAATGCCATGCCACGTGGTAAAATCGTGACTTTATGCAAGGGGTCAGCCTCCGGTATCAATAACGACAATACCGCGTGTCCCGCTTCGTGGTACGCAGTGCGTATCTTCTCATCTTTGCTTATGACCCTTGATTTTCTTTCGGGGCCGGCCATAACCCTTTCGGTGGCCTCCTGCAGATCATCCATTGTGACTGCAGGCCTGTCTTTTCGCGCCGCTAAAAGCGCTGCTTCGTTTATAAGGTTTGCCAGGTCAGCCCCGCAAAAATAGGCTGTCTGCTTTGCTATTTTGTTAAGGTCGGCGCTTTTGTCAAACTTTACATCTTTTGCGTGGACCTTTAAAATGGCTTCCCTTCCCACTATGTCCGGCCTGTCAACCACTATTATCCTGTCAAACCTGCCGGGTCGCAATAAAGCCGGGTCGAGGACGTCCGGCCTATTCGTAGCCGCGATCAATATAACCCCCTGCTGCGTGTCAAATCCGTCCATCTCCACAAGGAGCGCGTTAAGCGTCTGTTCGCGCTCATCGTGCCCGCCGCCTATTCCCGCAAATCTCTGGCGGCCCACCGCGTCTATCTCGTCGATAAATATGATGCATCCTTTTTGCGACTGTTTCGCCGAACGCTTCGCCTGCTCAAAGAGGTCCCTTACCCTGCTTGCGCCGACGCCCACGAACATCTCTACGAAATCCGAGCCGGAGATGTTGAAGAAGGGCACGCCGGCCTCACCAGCCACTGCTTTCGCCAGAAGTGTCTTTCCCGCGCCGGGCGGCCCTATTAAAAGGACCCCTTTCGGCATCTTGCCTCCCAGCTTTTGGAATTTCTTGGGGTCCTCCAGAAACTCTATTATTTCTTTTAATTCCTCTTTTGCCTCGTCCACGCCCGCAACATCTTCAAAGGTCACGCCCATCTTCCCTTCGCTTAAAAGCCTCGCCCGTGACTTTCCGAAGGAAAGCAATTTGCCGCCCCCCTGAGACGCGCCCCGGTAAAATAGAAACCATAAGAGCGCTATAAAAAGGATTGTCGGGACAAAAGAGTAGAATACATTCAGCAGAAATGTCTTAGGCGGCACGATTTTGAAATCCGCCACATTGGTCCTGAGCATCTGTATGAGCTCCGGGTCACGCTCGGAAATGTTTACGCTGAACCTTTCTCCGCTCGACAGCCTGCCTTCCAGCTGTGTGTCTTTTAAGACAGCAGACGCCACATACTTGGAGGCGTCTTCGCCGGTCAGGATGCGGTAAAACCCGCTGTATGTCAGTTCGTTGACAGGGCCCTCGAATGAAAGAGAGCCCAATCGCAGCAGGTAAACAGCGCCCAGGATCAGCATGAGCCAGAGAAATAGATTCCGGCCGTTCTTGTTTTCCGCACGCTTCTTTTCGTCTACAGGTTTTGGGACTTTCGGCATGTTATTTCCCCTTTTTATAATACTATTAACCCTTTATTATAGCAAGATTATGGAAACCATGCAAGATATTATTTTTCCGCAGAACGAAGGACTGTAAGTTTCACTATGCGCCCGGTATTTTTATTGACCCTGCAGTCCTCTGACAGCTTTACCCCGGCCGCCCACAAGATCCTGTTTCCCGATAAGATCAATGGGACCCTGTCGCGCGTTTCCCGGGGTATCTTCTCATCCACAAATACATCGTGAAGTTTTTTAAACGACGTCATGCCCAGAGGCTTTATTCTATCGCCCTTATGCCGCGTGCGTATCTTTAAGGGGAACCTTATACAATCGGCGTCTATATATTCGGTCCTCTTTTTTTTCTTCCCTTTTCTGAATACGGGGGCCGAGGCGACGATTTCCGCGCGCACCGTTACGGCAAGTCCGGGCAGAGCGGTTTCTCCCGGGATATTTAATTTCGCGATTTTTTTTAAGCCGTGCAGCGGATTTTGGCGGATGCGCCCTTTTGAGAAGATAAGACGACCGCGGTCTTTTCTTACTTTTATCCCGCCCGGCAGATCGACGATAGAGGAGTCTTTACGCGATAAGAGGGCCTCGATCTCGCCCCAGTGCCTGTATTCTATCCGCTTGAGATCGCCTTTTAGCGAATTTATTACCTGCCTGACAACAAGCCGTTGCAGCGCAACATGGCAGCGCAATAGAGGCTGCATGCCTATCTCTACAGTTCCTTTTGACTTCCGGGCAAGGCGCTTGCATATTTTTTGGGCGGCCGTATCCAAATAATCAGACTCATCACCCAGATTTTTAGCGATCGATTTTAGATTTTCCCTGATCCTCGGATTAAACTTTTTCTCAAGAAGCGGTATGAGGCTGTGCCGCAGCCTGTTTCGCAGATAAATTGCCTTGAAGTTGGAGGCGTCTACTCTCGACGGTAATTTCCGTTTTTTAAGATATTTCTCGATATCCCGCCTTGTCGCGTCCAAGAGAGGCCTTATTACCCACACATCCCCGAACCGGCGCTTATAAGGTATCCCTGATAACCCGCGAGAGCCGGAGCCCTTCAGGAATCTCATGAGCACCGTTTCGGCCTGGTCATCGGCGTTGTGGCCGGTAGCTATTTTGTTAGCGCCTGTTTTTTTCGCGGCGCGCCGATAAAAATCATAACGGACTTCGCGGGCAGCTTCTTCCGCGGACATCCTGCGGGAGCCGGCGATTCTCTTCACATCCTTTTTTTCGGTTATGACCGGTATGCTCAGTCCGATAGCTGTCTTTTTTACAAAAGCGGCATCGCCGGCCGATTGCCTGCCTCTCAGCATATGGTCAAGGTGCGCTACCGCCAGTTTGATCTTGTAATCTTTCTGTAATTCCCGCATAAGATATAATAATGCCATGGAATCCGGGCCGCCGGAGACGCAGGTCAGGACCTTATCGCCGTTTTTGAGAAGCTGTCTGGCTTTGACCGTATTTTTGACCTGTTCGATTAGCATAGGGATGGAAAGAAAAATTTTGGTAGCGGGGGTGGGACTTGAACCCACGACCCCGAAGGTATGAGCTTCGTGCTCTAAACCACTGAGCTACCCCGCCATGTAATTAGTATAGCTCCGTAACGTTTTTTCGAAACATAGTTTA
>JAUWWU010000122.1 GCA_030616695.1 Candidatus Omnitrophota bacterium
CCAGCCTTTTTTCAACAAACATAAGATCGCCCAGGATCAATTCTGCATTAACGGAATCTATGTCCCTGGCGGCGTCAACGGACCCGTCTATATGGTATATGGCTTCGTCCGCGAATGCCCTTACGATATGGCATAAGGCATCTGCATCATCCAGGTGCTCAAAAAGACGCCCGCTCCTTAAATATTCTTTATCGATTTTTGGCATAAGTATTATTTCTATATGCGCGGGCGTTTTCTTGTCCGGCGAATATATAGATACGATATCCTCGAACCTCGGGTCCCTCACCGCAGCAATGCCGTGGACAGGGGCTTTTAGCTTCTCCGGATCCGCTTTTTTTAAATCGGTCCCGGTAAGGAGTTCGAAAACTGTCTTCTTACCCGCCTGCGGCAACCCGATAATCCCTATCTTCACCCAATTTACCTCTTCACAAAATCACGTAAATCCAATCCTATCTTACGGAAGAGCTCCTGCAGCTTCCCCATGGGAAGCCCGAGGACGTTAAAATATGAGCCGTTGATATCGTCAAATATAATGGAGCCCGCCCCCTCTATGGAAAACCCGCCTGCCTTATCGTAAGGCCCGAGAAGCCTGAAATACCTGTCTATATCGCGGCGGGGGATCTTTTTTATACGAAGCGATGTCTTTAGAGAGCCTCCCGCCTTTCTAGAGCCGCATGAATCTATAACATAAACGCCGGTATAAACCATGATCCGATTGCCGCTAAAAGAGGCAAGCATCCTTTTGGCCCGGCTCCTCGTGCGCGGTTTTCCCAAAAGCCTTTTTTTAAAAAGGACCAGCGTATCAACTCCTATTATTACCCCATGGCCTGTTCTCGCCGCAACGGCTTCCGCTTTTCTCCTCGCATTCAGCATAACGAGGGACTCCGGATTTTTCGCGCCCTTATGAAGTTCTTTGACGCCGCCGGCGAGCACAGTATGAGGGATATGGCAGCTTTTCAATATAGCCGACCTTCTCTTTGACTGCGAAGCCAGGATTATTTTTTTCCTCATAGGCTATCCCCGCAGACATAACCAGTGGAAAACGCCGCCTGCATATTGTAACCGCCTGTCTTTGCGTTCACATCTATGACTTCCCCTGCGAAAAAAAGCCCCTTGACCAGCCTTGATTCCATCGTCCTGGGATTTATCTCTTTTGTATCCACTCCGCCTTTTGTGACAATAGCCTCTTCGATCGGCCTTACTGCCTTGATCTTAAACCTCAAATCTGTCAGTTTCTCAATAAGGCACTGCCTCTGGCTTTTAGTGACCTGGTTGGCCTTTACATCAGGGTCCAATCCGCAGAGCTTTATAAAGCCGTCTATCATCTTAAGAGGGAGGATCTTTTTCAACACCTTCTTCAGCGCCTTGCCGGAATGCCCGGAAAATTCCCTGATCAATCTTTCGTTTAACCTGGCTTTGTCCAGGGCCGGTTTAAGGTTTATTGAAATATAAACGTCTTTTCGCCGGATCAAAAAATCGTGCACGCGGCTGCTTAAATCAAGTATTATCGGCCCGCTTAATCCAAAATGCGTGAATAACATGTCCCCGAACCGTTCCGCCTTTTTTCTTCCTTCCGATATAACGGCCGCTTCTGCATTTTTCAGTGAAATCCCCTGCCATGTTCGGGGCAGCCGTGATTCCGTGACAAGCGGCACAAGGGCCGGCCTGGGGGCAATAACGGTATGCCCTAATTTTTCGGCCATCCTGAAACCGAAGCCTCTTGAGCCGGTTTCAGGATAGGACAATCCCCCCGTGCATATCGCCACGGAGCGGGCCGCATACTCGGCGCCGCCGTCAAGGATTACCTTTTTTGCGCCGTCGCTGTTTATAGCGATATCTTTTACTTCACTTTTTAAAATAACCTTTACGCCGCTTTCCTTAAGGTGCCTTTTCAAAGCCTCCAGTATATCTTTGGAACGGCCCGACTCGGGAAAGACCCTCCGGCCCCTCTCAACGGTAAGCGCTATCCCTCTTTTTTCAAAAAAATCCATCAAGTCATTATGGGGCATCCGGGAAAAGGCGTCTCTGAGAAACGGGCCTGTCTTATCGAAATTTTCAAGGTATTCGTCGATATTCCCCGCATTGGTAAGATTACAGCGGCCCTTTCCCGAGATAAGGAGCTTTCTTCCCAGGATCTCATTTGTATCCAGCAAAAGGACCGACTTCCCGCGCCCTGCGGCCCTCCCGGCCGCCATCATACCGGCAGGCCCGCCCCCTATCACAATAACGTCAAAATCCGAGGGCTTAGACAATTCTTCCGCCCTTCACCATTTTTTCGTAAAGGGCCGCGTATTTACGTGCTGCGCTCTGCCAGGAAAAATCCGAAGCCATGCCCCTTTCCTGCAGCTTCAATAACTCTTCTTTATTATAAAAAACTTTTATGGCCCTTTTTACCGCATCGATGAACTCTTGTGCCTGCGCATTTTTGAATTTAAAACCGTTTCCCCTGATCTTGTCCTCAGAATAATCTATAATAGTATCGTCGAGCCCGCCGGTGGCCCTGACGACCGGGATCGTGCCGTATTTGAGGCTGTACATCTGGTTTAAGCCGCACGGCTCATACCTGGAAGGCATGATAAATATATCGGCGCCCGCCTCTATCATATGCGCCAGCTTATTATCGAAACCTATGGAGACACCGATCTTATCCGGGTTTTCTCCGGCTATATCTTTAAGGATCTTTTCATAGCGCTCTTCGCCTATCCCGAGTAAAACAAGACCGGCACCCGCTTCCACGATCTCATCAATGGAAGCGACGATAAGGTCTATCCCCTTCTGCTCCGCGAGGCGTCCTACCGAGCCGATCAAAGGCGCTCCGGCCGGCAGGTTCAGTTTCATCCTTTTTAATAATTCGGTTTTACACCTCAATTTATTCTGAAGCGTGCCGATACCGTAATTAGCCGGTATCAGGGTATCTGTCTCGGGATTCCAGTTGGAATAATCAACGCCGTTCAAGACGCCGTAGAGGTCCTTCTCTTTCTTTTTTAAGAGGCCGTCCAGTCCGTATCCGTATTGCGGAGTCAATATCTCCTCCGCGTACTTTTTGCTTACCGTGCTTACGGCATCGGCGTAAAGGATTCCGGATTTTATAAAACTTATCTTTCCGTGATGCACGAGCGGCTCTAAAACATCCTCCGGAAGACGGATGTCGCTAATACTTTCTTTCGGGAAAACGCCCTGATATCCTAAATTATGTATCGCGAAAAGGATCTTGCTTTTTCTTAAAGGGTGGCTCTCCGAATAGCTGTTTCTGTAAAGCGGTATTAATGCCGTCTGCCAATCGTTGAGGTGCATTACGTCCGGATAGAATCCTGTTTCTATCAATGAAGCCAGGACAGCCCTGCAGAAAAAACTGAACCTTGCAGCATTATCCGGATACCCGCCATGCGGAGTGCCGTAAATGTTGTCTCTGTCGTAATATTCGTCCTTGCCGACAAAATAGAATTTTAAACCTTCGTATTCGCTTTCGTATAACTCAAAGGACTCTTTTGTACCGGACGCAGACTCGCCTCTTACATCCTTTATCTTTTTTATTTTGAAGCCGCCCTCCTTCACCATTTTATAGAAGGGGGATATTACCCGCACTTCGTTGCCGCCTATCTCTTTAAGGGCAGCCGGAAGAATAC
>JAUWWU010000103.1 GCA_030616695.1 Candidatus Omnitrophota bacterium
GCTCCGCACTCAGGGCAGGCTGTTTTCTTAGCGCCGGGCTTTGCCCCCTCCCCTTACAAACCGAACATGTTGCGGAGCGCTCTACTCTCATCTGCTTTTCTACGCCGAAGGCGGCCTCTTCAAAATCAAGCTCTAATTGGTACCTTATACTTGCCCCTCTTCTCGGGCCCATGCGGCCATTTGACCTGCCGAAGCCGCCGCCGAATATGGACCCGCCCAGGCCGGCGAATATATCGCCCAGATTGAAATCCTCAAAGATATCCCTTACATCGTCAAAATGCGTAAAGTCAGACCAGCTAAAGCCGCCGCCCCTGAAAGCCCCTTCCATGCCTGCATGGCCGAAGTGGTCATAGGTAGCCCTTTTTTGCGAGTCACTCAATACCTCGTAGGCCTCAGAAACTTCCTTAAACTTTTCCTCCGCCTCTTTTTCCTTGCTGGGATTCTTATCGGGATGGTATTTAAAAGCGAGCTTTCTATATGCCTTTTTTATATCTTCGGCGCCGGCATTCTTTGAGACGCCCAGCACTTCGTAATAATCGCGTTTTGCCATATTTTTTACTCCGTGATGGGGACGCTTTCCGGGTAAAGCGGGAAAGTGTCCCCAGGCACGGCTTTTGGTGTATTCGTTACGCTATTGGTTCAACTGCGATAGGCTTTACTTGTCGTCTTCTACCTTGTAGTCCGCGTCGATTATGTCTTCGTCTTTCTTTTTGTCTTCGGGCTTCTGTTCTTTTGTTTCCGTTTTCTCTTTCCCGCCCTGTCCTTGCTTTTGAGACGCTGCCTTATACATCTCCTCTGCCAGCTTATGTGAGGCCTTTGAGAGCTCCTCCTGCGCCTTCTTTATCTCTTTTACGTCATCACTGGAGAGTTTTGTCTTCGCTTTTGAAATCGCTTCTTCTATATTCTTCTTCTCGGCGGCCGATACCTTGTCTCCGTATTCTTTTAAACTCTTATCCGCCGTATAGAGGAGCGTGTCAAGCTGGTTTCTTGCGTCCACGAGCTCGCGCTTATTCTTATCTTCGGTTTCATGTTCCTTCGCGTCCTTCATCATCCCGTCTATCTCTTCTTTGGAAAGGCCGCTCGAGGATTCTATCCTTATCTTCTGCTCTTTGCCGGTGGCTTTATCTTTCGCGCTGACATGCACGATGCCGTTTTGGTCGATATCGAAGGTAACCTCTATCTGAGGTATGCCTCTCGGCGCAAGCGGTATACCTACAAGGTCGAACCTTCCGAGCGTCCTGTTGCCTGAAGCCATTTCCCTCTCGCCCTGAAGCACATGTATAGAAACCGCCGTCTGGTTATCCGCTGCAGTGGAGAATATCTGGCTCTTTCGGGTGGGGATGGTCGTATTCCTCTCTATCAGGCGCGTCATGACTCCGCCGAGTGTCTCAATGCCTAAAGACAGCGGTGTAACGTCGAGAAGCAGTATGTCCTTGAGTTCTGAGTGGCCTGAAAGGATACCGCCCTGTATCGCCGCTCCTACTGCGACTACCTCATCGGGATTGACGCCTTTGTGAGGCTCTTTCCCAAAAAGCTCTTTTACCAGCTCCTGGACCCTTGGCATCCTTGTCTGGCCGCCTACCAGGATGATCTCGTCTATGTCGCCCGCGTCCAGCTTTGCGTCTGCCAGGGCCTTTAAACAAGGGCCTTTTGTCCTCTCCGTCAGATCATCAACGAGCTGTTCGAGCTTTGACCTCGATAAAGTCATCGTAAGATGTTTCGGGCCGCTTGAATCCGCCGTGACAAAGGGGAGGTTTATCTCTGTCTGTATATTACTTGAAAGTTCGCATTTTGCCTTTTCCGCCGCTTCTTTTAAGCGCTGTAGCGCCATCTTGTCTTTCCTTAGATCGATGCCGTTTTCCTTTTTAAACCCGTCGGCTATCCAATCCACGATCTTCTGGTCGAAATTATCTCCTCCAAGGTGCGTATCGCCGTTTGTGGCTTTGACTTCAAGCGTAAACTGTCCGTCCTCTTCTCCTACCTCGAGAATAGATATATCGAAGGTACCGCCGCCCAGGTCGTAAACGGCTATCTTTTCATTCTTTCTCTTATCGAGCCCGTACGCCAGGCTCGCCGCAGTAGGCTCATTGATTATCCTTAAGACCTCGAGCCCCGCTATCTGGCCGGCGTCTTTTGTGGCCTGCCGCTGGGCGTCGTTGAAATATGCCGGGACGGTTATAACGGCCCTTGTCACTTTCTCGCCCAGATAGCTTTCGGCGGTCTGTTTCATCTTCTGGAGGACCATCGCCGATATCTCGGGCGGCGTATATTTTTTTTCGCCCGCCTGCACTACCACGTTGCCCTTGTCGTCTTCGGTGATCTTAAACGGAACCAGCTTTTCCTCTTCCGCGACTTCATCATGGCGCCTTCCCATAAATCTCTTGATAGAAAAAACGGTATTATCGGGGTTCACTACGGCCTGCCTCTTCGCCGGCTGGCCTACCAACCTCTCCCCGCTTTTCGAAAAGGCTACCACCGACGGCGTGGTGCGCGAGCCCTCGGCATTCGTCAGCACCTTCGGCTTTTTTCCCTCCATAATAGCTACGCAAGAGTTTGTAGTTCCCAGGTCTATCCCTATTATTTTTCCTTTTTTAACCATTTGTAGCCGCCTCCTTTGTTTTTCTTCCGACTTTCACGACGGCGGGGCGCAATAACCTGCCGTTTAACAGATAACCCTGCTGCACCTCTTCTGTGACCATGCCGTCTTTTTCGTCGTTTGTTTCAACGTGCTCGACAGCTTCATGAAGCGCAGGGTCAAATCTCTTTCCGAGCGCCTCTATCTTCTTTACCCCGTTGCGCTCCAGAAGCAGATGGAACTGTTTCTGGATCATCTTTATACCTTCAAGGATCGACTCGACCTTCTGCGTGCCGTTCATATGCCCCAATGCCCGGTCGAAATTGTCTATTACATACAATGTCTCGCTAAGGATGTCCTTGTTTGCAAACTTTACATATTCCTCTTTTTCCTTTATAAACCTCTTCCGGGCGTTGTCGAGCTCGGCATGCGCCCGTAAATATTTATCCTTAAGCTCTTCCGCAAGGCAAAGGGCTTCTTTTAGTTTCTCGTTTCCCTCTTCGGTCTCTTTCGGCTTTCTGGCCTTGACTTTATCCTTCTCCGGCTTCATAGCATCTCCATATCGTCAAAGACTTCTTCTATCGTCTTCGCAAGAAAGTCAATAAGCGGTATCAGGGCAGAATAGTTCATCCTCACCGGCCCTATTATGCCCAAACTCCCTTTTTTCGAATCAGCCGCTTTATCCATTACTCTATAGTTGGCCGTTATAAGGCTCAAATCCTTAAGTGTCTCAAACCTGTCCTCCTCGCTTATGTGTATTTTTACGCCGTCCGTAGCGAGGTCCTCGTCCAAAAGCTTTATGAGTTCGTCTTTTTCGTCAAACAGCCTGAGAAGCTTTTTTATCCTCTGCGGATTTTTGAATTCGGGCATATCCAGCATATTGCTCGTGCCCTCCAGATAGAATTTCAGGTTTGAGACGCATGCCAGGCCTGCCTGCCTTGTCATCACCGACAAAAGGTGCGATATCTTGCCGAGCACCGCCTCGATAGAATACATGGCCTCATTATACTCCTGCTCTACAAATCTCCTCTGGCGCTCTGAAACCCTGTTGAGTTTAAGGAGGTAATCTACGTAATAACGATAGCCGTCGGTGGTAGGGACCCTTCCCGCTGAGGTGTGCGGTTTGCATATATAGCCCATATCCTCAAGCTCGCCCATAACGTTGCGGATAGTCGCGCTCGACAGGTCAAGTATGTCTGAAACAAGGCCGGACCCTATCGGCGCCGCAGAATGGATATGCGTGGCGATGATAATTCCCAGAACCTCTTTTTGCCTTTTATCCAAGATGTTAGTTTCGGCCATATAACCCCCGCATAAGATAAATTTACCCCCACACCAATTGGAATAATACACAGTGTTCTTACCCCAATTGGTATGGGGGTTAGCACTCAATTATAGCGAGTGCTAAGGCGTCATTTTACCACGTCCCCCGTTATTGTCAAGTGAAAAATCGCACTCATAAAAGCATTTCCTTGACTTTAATAGGGATCCTTGCCTCTATATATATCGAATCCTCTCTGTACTCTTTCTTAAGCACCTCTCCGTATTCATGGATGATATTATATTTCTTCATATCCGCATGCGGTAAGGTTATCTTTATATCCGTCATAAGGCCGGATAACTCCTTTATCAGCCTATCAAGTAAAGAATCGAGCCCTTCTTTTTTAAGCGCTGAGATGACAATGGGCGATTCGAACTGACTTTTTACGTCTGAAAATACAATCTCGTCTTCAA
>JAUWWU010000106.1 GCA_030616695.1 Candidatus Omnitrophota bacterium
TCTCGATCTTTACCATAACGCTCACCCCTTAAGGTCGCTCTTTAACATTTTTAAAAGGCCGCCTGCCCTGATAATGCGCTCCATAAATTCAGGAAAATTCTGTGACTTATAAATTTTGGCCTTTGTCATATTTTTTATTTCGCCTTTTTTAAAATCTACTTCTATTCTGTCTCCCTCGCGTATATCCTTTGAGGCCTCCCTGCTTTCAAGAATAGGCAGACCTATATTTATGCTGTTTCTGTAGAATATCCTTGCGAAACTTTCCGCGATAACGCAGGAAACCCCTGCGGATTTTATAGAAAAGGGTGCGTGCTCCCTGCTTGAGCCGCAGCCAAAGTTCCTGCCCGCCACTATCAGGTCGCCATTCCTGACCTTTTTCGCGAAACTCCCCTTTGTGCCTTCCATGCAATGTAATGCCAGTTCCCCGGGGCTTGTTGTATTAAGGAACTTTGCGGGGATTATTTCGTCGGTATTCACGTTATTCCCGAATTTATGCACTTCCCCCTTTACTTTCATAGTGCTATACCTCTTCCGGATGTGCGATCCTGCCCTTTACGGCGCTTGCTGCGGCAACGGCCGGATTCGACAGGTAGACCCTGCTCGCCAGATCGCCCATCCTCCCCCTGAAATTCCTGTTTGTGGTAGCGATTGCCGTTTCGCCGGCGCCCAGTATGCCCGTATGCCCGCCTAAACACGGCCCGCATGTAGGCGTAGAGACTATAGCACCGGCCTTAAGGAATATATCGACGAATCCCTCTTTTAGCGCGTCCAAATATATATTTTGCGTAGCGGGAATAACTATGGCCCTCACTCTGGAGCTCACCTTTTTTTTCTTTAAAACCCCGGCGGCGATTTTTAGGTCGCTCAACCTTCCGTTGGTGCACGACCCTATAACGACCTGGTCCACGCTTACTTTTCTTAATTTACTCACAGGCTTCGTATTACTCGGTAAATGAGGAGTCGCGACCTGCGGCTCTAGCTTATCGACGCGATATTCGCGAATCCTGCAATACGCAGCGCCTTTATCGCTTTTATAGACCTTATATCTCCTTTTGTTTTTTCTGCCTTCGGATAACCGCCACCGGCCCTTAATATACCTTTCCGTTATTTTGTCAGGCGCTATTATACCGTTTTTGCCGCCGGCCTCGATGGCCATATTGCACATGGTGAATCTATCGTCCATAGACAGCTTTCCGATAGTTTCGCCCGTAAACTCCATCGCTTTGTAAATAGCGCCGTCTACTCCGATATTTCCTATTGTGTGCAATATAAGGTCCTTGCCCCCCACCCATTTACTCAGCTTACCTATATATATGAACTTCATAGATTCCGGGACTTTAAACCAGCACCTGCCGGTTATAAAAGCCGCCGCAAGGTCTGTTGAGCCTACGCCCGTAGAGAAGGCACCTAACGCCCCATAGGTGCAGGTGTGGCTATCGGCGCCGATGACCAGGTCTCCCGGCAAGACAATCCCCATCTCAGGCAAAAGCACATGCTCTATGCCCATCCTGCCGACTTCGTAATAGTGCTTTATCCTGTGCTTCGCGGCGAACCGGCTGAGGACCTTACACTGATTCGCGCTTTTTATATCCTTATTAGGTGTAAAGTGGTCGGGGATAAGCGCGATTTTCCTATTATTAAAGACCCTTTTTGCGCCGATTTTTTCAAATTCTTTTATAGCCAACGGTGCCGTTATATCGTTGCCCAGGGCAAAATCGATTTTCGCGTCGACAAACTCGCCCGGCGCTATTGCCTTCTTCCCGCTGTGCGCAAGCAGTATCTTTTCGGTTATCGTATACGCCATATAAAATAAACCTACTTAAGAGTCTTGATCAGCGCGTCTTCTTCGCAGTCCGGAAAATAGACGCATTTAATGCAATCCCGCCACACCTTGTGCGGTAATTGGTATTTATCTACATCTTTAAAGCCGAATTTCTTAAAATAGTCAGGTTTATAAGTGAGGACAAAGACCTTTTCCAGCCCAAGCTGCCTGGCTTCTTTTAGGCACATCCTCACGATTTTTTTGCCTATGCCCGCCTTTTGTTTGCTTCTCTGGATGGCTACTGACCGTATTTCGCCGAGTTTATCCCATGTGACGCGAAGGGCGCCGCACCCCAGTATCCTGCCGTCCTTTTCGTATACGTAAAAATTCCTTATGTTGTCGTATAACTCGCTTAACGAGAGAGGCAGCATCTCGTTCTTTTTGGCATAGAAGTTGATAAGGCGCTGTATTTTTTTGACGTCCGCAAGCTTCGCTTTTCTCAGCATACGCGTTATTGCCTCATTTAACTATTCTAAAGGTGTTGTATGCAAAATTTATATCCGGCTCTTTATCAAAGTCATCCAGGATATCCCTTGATATCTCGTCCTGTGTCAAGCGCCTCTTCTTGGCTTCCGTCAGATATCTGAGGGACAACTCCACTCCGTGGCCGACTATTTTTACATAGACTATGGGTGTCAATTTTTCGTAGTATATTAAATAGTGCGCCGCCATTCTGCGGATAAGCCTGTCGACTTCTTTTTTGATCCTGTCGGCCTCTTTCTGCGCATGGTTTAAAATTATCTCTTTCGCCTTCTTCCGGTTGCTTTCAAACGTCACTACGACCTTTATTTCGTTCCATATAAATTCAAAGTCCCTGGTGTAATTAAAGACGGCGTGCCTGAAGACCATGCTGTTGGGTATGTGGACGACCCTCCCGGTCGATTGGTCCTCCACTACCCAGTTGCCTATTTCCAAAAGCGATGTCTGCAAAAACTTCGTATCGATAACATCGCCCTTAATGCCTCCTATTTCTATCCTATCTCCGGTGTCAAAAGGCTTCCTGAATACGATTAGGAACCAGCCGGCCATGCAAAGTATCAGTTCCTGAAGCGCAAGTACCAAGCCGGCTCCAAGGACGGACAAGACGACTGTCAGCCTGCTAAGGTCCTTGATCCAAATAAATGACAGGCTCAGCAACATCAAAAATGTGGCTATGTAAAAGGTCGTCTTTCTTGCGTTATATTTCTTCTTGACATCCTCTATCTTCCTGTTGATCAGCCTTGAGGCCAAAGTCGCCAAAATATAAGTTGTGAAAATAACCGCTACGGATATGATGCCCTTCCAGGCAACAGGGGTCAACTTAAATAAAAAATCCCTCATTTTAATCTCCCTTCTTATATTGTAATTAGACTATTTAACAATGTAATTATATCTAGGAATAGAGGAAAATGCAACTTAAAAAATAGGGGACAGACACCTATTTACTTTACAGGTGTTTGCCTCCAATAAATAGGTGTCTGTCCCCTATTTTAGATTCTGTGGAAATGCGGATCGGGTATAGGTATGCTCTTAAGCAACTTTTTGGTATAGGCACCTTTGGGATTTACGTAGATATCTTTAATGCTTCCCTCCTCAACTATCTTCCCGTTAAACATAACCGCCACTCTTTCGCACATGTTGGCCACAACGCTCAGGTCGTGAGTTATAAAAAGATACGTAAGCCCTAATCTCGTTTTAAGCTCCTTTAATAGTTTCAATATCTTTGCCTGTATAGATACGTCAAGGCTTGAAACCGGTTCATCGCATACGATAAACTTCGGCTCTAAGATTATGGCCCTGGCGATGCCTACTCTCTGCCTCTCTCCGCCGCTGAACTGGTGGGGGTATCTATATTTATATTCACCGCGCAATTTTACCATTTCGAGCGCTTCGTCGCATTTTTTGTCTATCTCCGCAGCGCTACATTTTCCGTGCAGCAATAATCCTTCGGAGATTATCTCCCTGACTCTCATGCGCGGATTAAGCGAGCTAAAAGGGTCCTGAAATATAACCTGCATGTCTTTTCTTAACGCAAACGCCTCTTTTTTATTTAATGTATCCGTATCGCGGCCTTCAAAGAAAATGCTGCCCCTATCGGACGGCAAAAGTTTCAATAATAGCCTGCCGGCCGTGGTCTTGCCGCAACCGGATTCTCCTACCAGGCCGAATGTCTCGCCCCTGGAGATGGAAAAAGATATATCATCGACTGCTTTTACAAAGCCTGTGGTCCTTTGAAAGACGCCCTTTTTAACGGGGAAATATTTTCTTAAACCCTTAACTTCGATCATCTGGCACTCTTAAACCTTCCGGGATCTTCGGTATTGCTTCCAATAATTGTTTTGTGTAATCTGCCTTCGCGGAATAAAATATCTCCTCA
>JAUWWU010000156.1 GCA_030616695.1 Candidatus Omnitrophota bacterium
ATGACGGAGAGCCTCCACTTAGCGATTCTGAAACTATCACCATAACCGGAGAATGAGGTTTTAAGCGAACAAAGAGGCGTAACGATATATAAATGAAATCCCTTACTGAATATCTCGAGTTCAATACTAAAACAAGGCGTGATTATATAAACATCACCGGCGAAGTGGAGAAGCTGGTCAAAAAAAGCGGCGTCAAAGAAGGCCTTTGCCTCGTTAATTCTATGCACATTACGGCGTCGGTTTTTATCAACGACGATGAGCCGGGCCTGCACGGTGATTTTGATAAATGGCTTGAAAAACTTGCCCCTCATGAGCCCATATCGCAGTATAAGCATAACCTCACGGGAGAAGACAACGCTGACGCGCACCTGAAGCGCCAGGTCATGGGTAGAGACGTGGTAGTAGCTATAACGGACGGCAGGCTTGATTTCGGGCCGTGGGAACAGATATTCTACGGCGAGTTTGACGGCAGAAGAAGGAAAAGAGTGCTGGTTAAGATAATAGGAGAATAAGTATGAGGGAAATGGATTTTAAAAATGTTAGGCCCGATTTTTTACTAGCTTTATGGATTGCACTTTTAATCTTCCTCATCGGAATAACGTATCTATTAGCTGATATAGAGATGAGGCTTGGGACGATAGAGCATTATCTGGCACATTCCGTTTCCGCCGGGGCAACCGGCTGCAATTACTGCGGAATAGGCGAAAGATGACAAGGAGGTAATAATGGCGCGAATAAAAATAGAAAAACCGGACCAAAAAAAGCTCGATTCGCTCGGCATGGAGAACTGGAGCTCCTGGGGCTGCGATGTCAGCACATTCGATTGGGCATATGACTCCGATGAGGTATGTTATATCCTTGAGGGAAAAGTGAAAGTCAAGACGCCCGAAGAAGAGGTGGAGATAAATAAAGGCGACCTCGTGACCTTTCCTAAGGGGTTAAAGTGCACATGGAATGTCCTTGAGAAGATAAGAAAGGTTTACAGGTTTGAATAAAAGCGATTTTACGAAAGGCGATATGAAGCCCGCGAAAAGAAAGCCCATCTTAAAAAGCCCCCTGTTCATGGCACTTCTCGCCGTGACTATCGCCGCCTTATATCTATACGCCGCCTATTCGCCGCCGCCGCTTAACTATAGCCCGCCTCTTGAGATCACGCGGATTAAATTCTACGATAATTTTTTCAAGTTGAGGCACCTCTTATATAAGACCATTGGGGACAAGCGGCTTTGCCCCAAGGATATTGTGCTGGTGACCATCGACGAAGAATCCTACGGGCGCCTCGAGAAGAGGTGGCCGTGGAGCCGGAATGTCTTTGCGGAGTTCCTCGATAAGCTAAAGAAGTATGGCCCCAAGGTGATTGCGCTTGACTTCGCCTTATACGGCCAGAGCCCGGATAACCCCGAGGCGGACCAAAGGCTCGCGGCTGCCATGAAGGGATGCGGCAATGTGATAATAGCCTCCGTTTACGGAAAGGAAAAACTTTATCTGGGCCCCTACGATATTTTAGCGAAGGCCAGCGCCGGCTACGGAGTAATCGGCACCATAAGGGACCCTGACAGCGCGATAAGGCAGTTTAAGATATTCGCCCTTGTCCTGGCCCCGCAAAAAGGCGGGGATATCTCATTCAGCCTTAAAAGCGTTGCCCGTTATCTCGATGTGCCTTATGACCGCATAGACAGGGATGGCCAAAATATCGTATTGGAATCGAAAGACAGGCGCCTTAGCATCCCCACGGATAAGGACGGGCGCATATTGATAAATTATTTGAGCGACACTGAAGACATGGAGAATGTCCCCATATGGAAGGTGATGACCAATAACCTCCCCAAAAAGAAGATTTTTAAGGATAAGCTTGTGCTCGTAAGCCAGACGGGCGAGATATTCCACGATACCGCCCTGACTCCTTTCGGATTAAGGCCGGGCGGCCTGATACTGACAAATGTCCTGAATTCCATGCTTAGCTCTTCTTATATAACGAGGATGAAGCCCGCACCCGCTGTTGCCCTTGTCATCATGCTGTATCTCGTCAGCTTTATCATATTTTACAGGGTCAGGCCGATAAACGGCTTTTTTGCGCTCATATTTATCATCCTGGCGTACTTAAATATTTCTTTTTCATTTTTCTTGAACAATTTGATACTACCGATATTTGACGTCGTGGTGCTGCTGCCGATCCTCTTTATGGGAATCACGTTTTATAAATATGCCCTGATAGTCCTGGAGGGCAACGAACTCAAAAAGATGGCGATAACCGATGCGTTAACCTCTTTATACACCCATAGGTATTTCCGGTTTTTACTCGAACATAAAGTAAGACAGGCGGTGAATTTCGGGCAGAAATGCTCGCTGGCCGTGATAAAAATAGTCGATCTCGACAAGATAATCAAGGAAATAGGCTTTGACAAAGGACAGGCGGTCCAGAAAAAGATGGCGGCGCTGATTACCGAAAAACTTAGGAAAAAGAGCTCGGGCGCTTTTCTCGGGATGGGCGAGTTCGCCATGCTGTTTCCGAGGGTAGGTATGTATGAGGCGCTGGGGATTGTCGGAAGCCTAAGGAATAACATGAAGGCGGCGGGTTTCGGCATAACCGACGATTCGCTTAAGCCCATTGTAGCTATCGGCGTGTCAGCGGTAAATAAGACTAAATTTCCGAGGACAG
>JAUWWU010000076.1 GCA_030616695.1 Candidatus Omnitrophota bacterium
CCTTGGCGGTTTTCCCGAAACAGAGGGGCTTTCACTGTGCTTGCTGGGGATTCACGGGACCGTTTACGCCACCCTTGCGATAATGGTCAGCGATCTGTTCTTCGCGTTAGGAGCGCGTGTTGACGACAGGGTGACCGGCAAAATAGAGGCCTTTGCCCCGCACGCGAAAATAATCCACATAGACATAGACCCGTCGGCTATAAGTAAAAACGTCCAGGTAGATATACCGATCGTGGGAGACGCAAAAAATATATTGAAAGACCTTAATAGATATATAAAGAAAAGGCCCGATACGGAACCATGGCTGAAAAAGGTGGGAGAGTGGAAGAAAAAATCACCCCTTATCTATAAGAAAGACAATAAGCTCAGGCCGCAGTATGTCATCGAGGAACTTTACAAGGCTACGAAGGGCGAGGCCATAGTATGCACAGAGGTGGGCCAGAATCAAATGTGGGCGGCGCAGTACTATCAATATACGAAGCCGAGGACCTTTATCTCCAGCGGAGGCCTGGGGACTATGGGTTATGGCTTTCCGGCCTCAATAGGCGTTCAGATGGGAAAACCCAAGGCCACGGTCGTGGACATAGCGGGCGACGGCAGCATACAGATGAACATACAGGAATTGGTGACGGCCGTGTGCAACAAGCTGCCGATAAAAATAATCATTCTTAATAATGGCTATCTCGGCATGGTGCGGCAGTGGCAGGAGCTCTTTTATAAAAAGCGTTATTCCGGTACCTGCCTGGAGCACAATCCTGATTTTGTAAGGCTGGCCGAAGCATACAACGCGGTAGGCATGAGGATCACCAAAAAATCAGAGGTAAGGCCGGCTATAAATAAGGCGCTCAAGACAAAGAAGACCGTTGTCATGGATTTTTGCGTCGAAAAGGAGGAGAATGTCTATCCGATGGTCCCCGCAGGCGAAGCTATCAACAGGATGATAGGAGGCATGGCGTGAAGAAGCATATACTTTCGGTTCTTGTCGAAAACAAGTTTGGCGTGCTTGCGAGGGTCGCGGGATTGTTCAGCGCGAGGGGGTTCAATATAGATTCTCTGGCTGTCGGAGAGACGGAAGACCCGACGATATCCAGGATGACTATAGTCTTGCGCGGGGACGATAAGATCCTGGAACAGGTGAAAAAACAGCTGAATAAGCTGATAGACGTGATAAGGGTGCAGGACTTTACACGCAAGAAGAGTATCGACAGGGAGATTATACTGGTAAAGGTCTCTGTGAGCGAGAAAAAGAGGACGGATCTATTAAAGATACTTGATTCCATGGGGGCCAAGGTTATAGACGTTGACCCCGAGACGATCACTATCGAAGAAGTTGGCGACGAAGCCAGGATCCATGCCCTACTGGAATTATTGAGCCCTTATAGCATAAAAGAGATAGTCAGATCAGGTACAATAGCGATAAACAAAGAGACACAATAAGCCATACGCAGTTGAACCAATAGCGGGCACTAAAGGAGATAGCGTGGCAAAGATCCATTATGATAAAGAGGCCGATCTATCAGTCCTGAAAAATAAAAAGATCGCAATAATAGGCTACGGAATACAGGGCAGGGGCCAGGCGCTGAACCTGCGCGATAGCGGGCTGAATGTCATAGTAAGCGAGATAAAGGAAAGCCCGAATTATGAAATAGCTGTAAGAGACGGTTTTAAACCTGTCAGCGCCGATGAGGCGTCCAAAGAGGCCGATATCATACAGATATTGACTCAGGACCACGTCCAGGCCAAGGTCTATAAAGATTGCATAGAAAAGAACCTCAGTGACGGAAAGGCGCTTGTGTTTTCACACGGGTTTAATATACATTTCAGCCAGATAGTGCCGCCGAAGACAATAGATGTATTTATGGTCGCGCCTAAAGGCCCGGGAAGCCTTGTCCGGAGGATGTATGAAGAAGGAAAGGGGGTCCCTTGCCTTGTAGCGATATTCCAGGAGTATACAGGGAAGGCGCTCAAGCTGGCTCTTGCGTATGCGAAAGGCATAGGAGGTTCAAAAGCCGGAGTCATAGAAACGACCTTTAAGGAAGAGACCGAGACCGACCTCTTCGGCGAACAGGTTGTCTTGTGCGGCGGCGTTACCGAGCTGATAAAAGCAGGATTTGAGACGCTGGTTGAAGCGGGATACCAGCCTGAGATCGCCTATTTTGAATGCCTTCATGAGCTCAAACTTATAACAGACCTCATATACGAAACCGGCATTCAGGGCATGAGAAAGCGTGTTTCGGATACCGCGGAATACGGGGATCTGACAAGAGGCAAGAGGATCATCGCGGACCGGACGCGAAAAGAGATGAAAAAGATATTGGAGGAGATCCAGTCGGGTAAATTTGCAAAGGAGTGGATAGAGGAAAATCAGGCCGGGCGGCCTGTCTTTAATGCCTTAAGAAAAAAAGACGACGCGCATTTGATCGAGAAGGTCGGGCGCGAGTTGAGGCAGATGATGCCCTGGATGAAGAAATAATGGCTAATAACAAGATTATAATATTCGATACGACGCTGCGGGACGGAGAGCAATCGCCGGGCGCGTCTTTGACTACAAAAGGCAAGCTTGAGATAGCAAGACAGCTTGCTAATTTGAAAGTGGACGTCATTGAAGCCGGCTTCCCGGTTTCGAGCAAGGGCGACTTTGAGGCCGTGAAAGCCATTGCCAAAGAGATAAAGGGCCCTGTCATATGCGGCCTGGCAAGGTGCGTAAAAAAAGATATAGATACGGTTTACAGGGCAGTGAAAGCGGCACATAAGCCGAGGATACATGTTTTCCTGGCGACGTCCAAGATCCATATGAAATATAAGTTAAAGAAGGCGGAAGACGAGATATTAAGGCTAGCCGTGTGGGGTGTCAAATACGCAAAAAGCCTTGTCGATGATGTAGAATTTTCGCCTGAGGATGCCTCGCGGACCGATAAGGAATTTCTCTATAGAGTAGTAGAGGCGGCAATAGAAGCGGGAGCAAAGACCGTCAATATACCGGATACGGTAGGATATGCCATGCCCTCAGAGTTCGGCAGCCTGATAAAAGGCATAAGGGAGAATGTGCCGAATATTGATAAGTGCGTTTTAAGCGTGCATTGCCATAATGACCTCGGGCTTGGGGTGGCCAATTCCATAGCCGCCCTGCAAAACGGGGCGCGGCAGGTCGAATGCACGATAAACGGCCTTGGCGAAAGGGCCGGTAACGCCTCGCTGGAAGAGATAGTGATGGCCGTTAAGACAAGAAAGGACATATTCAACCTTGGCATGGGTATCAGGACGCAGGAATTGTATAAAGCCAGCCAGCTCGTAAGCAGGCTTACGGGCATAATCGTTCAGCCGAATAAGGCGATAGTCGGGGCAAACGCCTTTTCACATGAAGCGGGCATACACCAGGACGGCATCCTGAAGCGCCGCACTACGTATGAGATCCTGAAGCCTTTGGATGTCGGCGTAAAAAAGACAAGGCTTGTATTGGGCAAGCATTCAGGCAGGCACGCCTTTAGGGAACGATTGAAAAAATTGGGGTTCGACCTCAATGAAAAAGAGGTCAAAAGGACTTTTGAAGAATTCAAACTGCTTGCCGACAAGAAAAAGGAGGTCTTTGACGAGGATATTATAGCTATAGTGGAAGACAGCGTAAGGACTGTGAAGGAGAGGTACCACATGGAATCTCTTCAAGTTTCCAGCGGGACCGGCATCTCTCCGAGCGCAACCGTAAAATTAAGGTTCAATAACAAAATAGCGGAGGTTTCATCAACGGGTGACGGGCCGGTGGATGCGTGCTATAAAGCGATAGACGGCGCTACCGGAATAAAAGGGAAACTGCTTGATTATTCGCTTCGCGCCATAACCGGCGGCAAGGACGCGTTAGGCAATGTTACGATAAGGGTGAAGGCCAAGGGCAAGGTGATAAGCGGGAGGGGTTCCAGCACGGACATCATCGAGGCCAGCGCGAAGGCGTATTTAAACGCCATAAATCGTTTGATGTATAAGCTGGGTAGATAGAACAACGAAAAACGTAGAGCGAAAAACGTAAAGTTGAAGCAAGAAACTTAAAACTGGCGGATAAAAGTTTTGAGTTTTCAACTTCGGTTTTACGCTTTTCGCTTTACACTTTTCACCGCGGTGTTTAAAATAGGAGAAGATATGCGTATCGACCGAAAAACTAAGATCTATGGACTTATCGGTTATCCCGTGAAGCATACGTTTTCTCCGCTTATGCACAACGCCGCTTTTAAGTCGCTTGGGATAAACGCAACGTATCTTGCCTTTGAAGTCAGGCCCAAAGACCTCAAAGCTGCTATTGCCTGCGCGAAGTCTACAGGAGTCTGCGGCCTTAATGTGACCGTCCCTTACAAAGAAAAGGTGCTGAAGTATCTCGATGAAACCGATAAAGAGGTGTCTCTTATAAAAGCGGTAAATACCATTGTCGCCAAAAAGGGGAGACTCAAGGGCTATAATACGGACGGAAGGGGTTTTGTCAGCTCTTTAAAAGAGGCGTTCGGGATTTCGCCGAAAGGGAAGAGTTTTTTTATTATGGGCGCCGGCGGCGCATCGCGGGCAATATCCTTTTCGCTTGCCGTTAGAGGGGCGCGCCGCATTGTGCTTGTCGATGAAATAAGCGGCAAGGCAATGAGTCTGGCCCGCTCTTTGGTAAAAAATACTTCCTGTGAAGCAGTAGCGGTAAAAAAGGATAAAGGGGCGATGAAGGAATTGATCCTAAATAGCGATGTATTTATAAATGCGACACCGTGCGGGATGAAGCCGCGAGACCCGCAAGTCATAGACCCCTCGTTTTTATATAAAGGGATTTTTGTATGCGATATAATATACAATCCCCGCGCTACAAGGCTTTTAAGGGACGCCAAGAGAAGAGGCGCGCGGACTTTGAACGGTATCGGCATGCTTTTAAACCAGGGGGCGATTTCTTTTGAGCTCTGGACAGGCAGGAAAGCGCCTGTCAAAGTCATGAAAAAGGCACTCGGATGTTAATAAAAATATTTGTTTTTATAATAGGCTCGACCATAGGGAGCTTTCTTAATGTCTGCATATACAGGCTTCCGCGAGGGGAGTCTATCGTCTTTCCTTCTTCGCACTGCGTCCATTGCAATAATAAGATACATTGGTTTGACAATATACCCTTTTTGAGCTACCTGGCGTTGAGGGGTAAGTGCCGTTTTTGCGCCAGGCCGATATCTTTCAGGTATTTTATTGTCGAATTTCTGATGGCAGCGCTTTTATTGACATTTTATTCATTTTTCGGCTTCAGCGCGAAGTTCTTTGTCATGTCTCTATTGGGAGGCGCGTTGATAATC
>JAUWWU010000150.1 GCA_030616695.1 Candidatus Omnitrophota bacterium
CAGAGCTAAGCCTCACTCAGAAAAGAGACGAGATTAGATGGGGGGCAGTTAAAGACGGTGAGGAGATCAAGGGCATTGTCCAGCTCTGGGTAGAGGCGCAGGAAGGGTTTAATCGCGTTACCGATGCATTGTTTGAGAGCAGGAAAGGCGAGCTTATACAGGCCTCTAAAGGCTTTATAGATGCCGTAATCCAGGGGCTTGACGCCAAAATAGGCGAATTTGAAACGATAAGAGATTCCTATGCTGCTATTTCCTCGTTAAGGGAATACAACCTGGATAAGCTGGAAGCTATGATACAGGATACATATTTTGAGGACGGACAGGTGAAGAATGATTTAGTGGAAACGCTCGGGAACTGCAGGGAAGCTTTTGAGGCCTGGCGCAGCGCGACTTACAGGTATAATTGGATGCATAGTAATATAAATGATAGCGGGTTAAGGCAGGAGCTGATAAAGAGGATAGACCTTGGCGTCGAATACGATAAAGCAAAGAAAGCTTATGAAGACCTTCTTGCCGCCCTTGCCCGGGCATCGGGCGAATCCCTTACTATCCTTAAGGATTTCCTGCATAGTGTGATGTATGAAGAGAAAACCGGCCTCCAGAGCGAGCTTGAGTCCGTAGACCGGATCGACCTGCCCACATCGGGATCTTATATAGCAGAACGCACAAAAGACCTCACGAATTATATCACGGCGGTCCAAACTAAGATATATGAATATAAGGGCGCGGACCAGGAAAAGATCGGGGAGCTTGAGACGCTCAAGAAGATGTTGCATGGCGCGCTTGATTTGCTCGAAAAGGTGCTCAATCAGGAGCTTCGCATAAAGGGGCTCGCGGTGAAGGCCGCTCAGGTGAGCAGCCTTGCCGGATTTAGAGAGGCGCAGGACGCGCTCTATAATGCCCGGCTCAAACTGGATGGTTTTAAAGACGAGCTCGATACAAAGAAGATGAGAATAAAAGAGTATATAGAGCAAAGCGATGTCTGTAAAGAAGCCATAGGGCCCGTTGAGGCGAAAATCGTATCCAGGGAAATCAACAGGCTTAATGACGCAATCGAGACGGCCAGGCAGGAGCTTGACAGATTCGAGGTCTCAGATACAGTAGGCCGGGCCCTGGAATTTTTAAAACAGACTCTCATCGCTGACGGGAGATACGGCAATGCCGTAGATGTCCTTGACCAATTTGCAGAAAAGAGAGACGCCTATTTGACGGCAGCCGCATATGCGGATGTCAAGCTGAGAGAGCTCTATGATGCGCCGGCACATGAGAGAGAAGAAGCAAAGAAAAAGGCGGATGCTGCCACCGAAGAGGCCGAAAAGGCAAAGAAGGAATGTATAGACGCCGGCTCCGCCATGGAGAAGGAACTTACCGGCGATAGCATCGTTAAGGGCATAGCAGAGGATGCCCGCAAGCAGTTCATAAAGAATGAGGCAAAAGAGATAGTGGAGAAATGGATAGCATCGCACGAGTCCGAGGCCCATTATAAAGAGATGGGAAGGCTCTTTGCGGGCGGGGCTCCGACAGTTTTAACTAATGATAACGGGACAGGCCTGCTTGATTTACTCGATAAGGCCATTGGAGATCCCGCTCTAAACGCCGCGGCTAAGGAGGAATTAGAAGAGCTCAGGGATAGACTTGCAGAGATGAAGATAAAGTGGCATGCAGGGCAGATCGCTGTTTACGAAAGGACTATCAGCGACGCTGAGCGTAACCCGGCCGTACCTATTGAAAAGATTAACGAAATGCGGCGCGCGCTATACCAGCATGAAGCAGAGTTTGAGAAATTGCTTCGGGATCTAACAGACGCCCTCTTTGAAAATTATAATCCGGGGCTTGAGAAATGGGAAGCAGACCGCGATATAACGGTAAAACTCGAGAAGGATATGGGCATCAAGTATCATCTTGAGAAAATCGAAAAGCTGTTCAAGGACGCTTTTGAATACCAGCAGGGGCTCGCATTAGACAGCGTAGAGTTGATGAATCTCCGCAATACGCTGAATCAGCTTCAGGCCCATTACTTCGCATATACCGAGAAGTTGAGAGTCGCCCTTAATGCCCTCTATGAGTATGACGCCGAATTATACTACAGGCTCGCCGAAGCGGGCACTACTGCCCCGGGCGCCTACAGGCCGCTCGGCATCAAACTGCCCAGGGAGAACAAGAGCCCGTGGCCGTCCTATTGGGATAACATAAAAACTCTTCTGAAGGGAGAATACTGGAAGACCTCCGAAGAGATGCCTGTTACGGAAATAATCGAGGGACATGTTCTAAAGATGCAGGACCCGGTGACCCATCTGTTTGAAGGAGAAAAAGGTTCGCGTATCGGCCGGACATACGACAGTGCTACCGCGGCCGGTCTCTTGACTATCAGGGGCTATGAGAAAGATGCCAAGGAATACTTCAACTATGAGTCCAATGACTACATTACTCAGAAGCTGGAGGCGGTGGAAGAGTATCTCTCTCCGTCTCCGGACCGCAGTGATACCGAAGATTTATTCGGAAGCGGCGTGACCCGGGGCGAGCTCAGGGGAATGGTTGAGGCGGCGATCAATCCCGATCTCAACATAAAGAGCTACCTCGAGGCCCTGGAGTGGCTCCTGGAATATGAAGACCTGGTTACCGGTGATTTATACGGTGATCTGATGAAGGTCTTTGTGTATAAAGGCGCGCCAACGGCCAGAACCACAGGAAACGGATACGCGGTTGACGACAGC
>JAUWWU010000001.1 GCA_030616695.1 Candidatus Omnitrophota bacterium
CGCCCTTTTACCACCACTTTTACCACCGATCTGATTCATTTACTTAAACTGCTCCTTTATCCCCTCCGGGGACTTCCTTCGGTCGCTTTGGGGCGGGTGAGGTAGAAACTGTTAAAAGTATTTAAAATAGTATCGTGGTATGAAAAGTGACAGACAAATCAATGTTAATATTATAATCACAGATATCCATAGCCCGTTAGAAAGAGCTTTATTTTGCCCTCTCACTTTAACTGCCATTACAATTGTAATTATAGGTATTAAAAAGAATGAAACTAAAATTGAACTTGTTATTAAAAAAAATGGCAAGGAATTTGCTTCAATCGCTTTTCCTAATGGATTGACTAAATAACTAACCACTTGTGGTAATAGTAGGAATAATGTTGGGATAAGCAATCCTGAAACGAACCATAATATCTTTACCCCAACGGCTCTTTTCTTCTCCATCATTCCTCCTAGATTTTAGTCTATAGTCTATGGTCTATTGATTATCCAAACTGCTCCTCCTTCGACAAACTCAGGACTTCACTTCGTTACGTTTACTTTGGGGCAGGTGAAGAATCTTTTTTATCAATTGTATCATACAAAGATATGCAGGGAGTAGATAAAACTTTCCACAAAGCGTAAACTACGCTGATAAACATAAAGCCTAAGAATATAAGTTTGACAACTATCGGAAAATTAATTAATTTAATAATTACCCCAATAAATACTACACCTATTAAAGCGCCTAATACTGGATAAAATAATTTACTGGCATCACAAATAAAAAAATTTCGACATCGCCGACAATGACGAATGGTTTTAAGAGGAACACGTAGAGAAGGGAACTTACTTGGTGGAGAAGAATGGAATGCAAGGCCAAGCCAAAAATTTAATCCACACCGTGGACATCTATCAATCCACCTTTTCTTCTCCATCATTCCTCCTATTACTTCTAATTTTAGCACCAATATTGGGGATTTACAAGTCCGCTATTGCAAGTAAGAAAGAAAGGGTCAGACCCACCTTATGTAAACTTCGCTGTATTTGTAGTTAACATAACGAGTGTCTGACCCCATACAACTGGCCGTCTCCGACGGCTTCGCAATGACGGGTAAAAAATACTGGCGGAGAGTGGAGGATACTAACTCATCTGTATATAAAATGCCCTCCACTTCACGTTTTTGTTCACGTTTTTTCTCGATTATGTCTACTATTATCATATCATCAAATCCTACTTGCCGCAAGCACTTTGTCTTGCCCCTCAACTGAAATATGGGCGTAATATTTTAATACAACCTTTATATCCTTGATGCCCGCTATGGACATAGCGTCTGCCATAGGAACGCCTTTGTTGTTTGCACATCTTGTTAGAAACCGATGCCTAAAATAATGAGGCGTGATCTCTATGCCTATAACCTGTTTGGTAGTTTACGTCGGCTAGAGGGGTCAGGTTAGACTCGAATAAAATTAGAAGGTGTTTTCGATGTTCCCATGATACTTCACCCGAGGTAGATTTGGGAATGCCCTGTTTAAGGATATTCTACAATTCAGTATGTAATAGGGTGTTACTTTGTGGCCCGTCTTTTTTAAAAGTCTGAAATCCCGATCTTTTCTAAAATTTCTTTCGTTTTCTTATATGTGCGACTTTCTGGTGGTAAAACCGACCATATCTTTTTCAGTTTTTTTGTCACCGTCTCTAAACTTTTTTTACGTTTCTTATAAAGCAATGCCAGGGCTTTAAGCTGCATGGTATCGCTTATTTCAGTAAAGATTTTTTGAATCTTTTCTTTCTGTTGTTCTTCCTTCTCCCCCTTTTCCCATAAAGAAAATAATTGACCCTTAAGTGCATCCAGAATCTTTCGATTGATTTTCTCGGTTTTGAGGTTCTCAACTTCGTCAATCAAGTAGTCCCCGATCGACCATAGCATTTTTTCATACTCTTCGGCACTATCCCTTGCCTTGACCAGATTATTTACTAGCTTGCTAAGAAAAGTCGGGTCGTGGGCTATGGATTTATATCCTTTTGCTTGTTTTTTAAACTGCTCTCCAACTTCGCTTTTTTTTAAATCTTGCGTAAATCTTTCCACTAAATCGGGTGGTAATTCGTCAATTTTTAGAACCGTATCTTTTTCTACAATATCTTCGGTCTCTTTAACCAATTTATAGGCCGCGAAGAGAATGATGAGATGTTGAACGCCTTTTCCTTTTAGATATTGTTTTATTTGACCTTCTCCCTGTACGCCTTCAGCCCGACTTAATAAATTCATAAAAATGGAAAATTCTTCAAGGGTTAAACCTTTCGTTAATTCTATAGAGCCTATTTGTAAATCATGAAAATTTTTAATGAATTGTTTCGTCACAGCATTCTTGGCCTTAATCTCTTCGCCATTGATGAAAAAAATATTTTGTGATATAGAAAAGACCAAAGGATGTTTATCCGATATCAATGCATTAGCCTTTATAAAAATTTCGCCTAACCTCTTTTTTACTGCGGGATGGTTAGATGTATAAAGTCTCACTATAGTGCAAATATGCGCCAGACTTGAAAAGAGATTATAATATGTATGTGAATTATTTTTATCCATTTATAAACTCCTTTTTTACCTTTCTTATGTAGATTTGCAGGTTTTCTATTTATATCTGCTATTTATATCTGGGGACCACCCTATTATCTATTATTTACAGGATGTCTTCTCTGGAACAGCCCCGTTTTATCACTCCGTCACTATCTTTCAAGCACCCCCTATCAAGGCTGGCGGAGAGTGGAGGAGTCGGTTAAGCGTAAATCTATAAGTCTCCGTCGATAAATAGCTTATAACATAACTCTTTTATTGTCAAGGAATTAAGGTGTACGGATGTTTACATTTGGTTACATTTGTATGCGGGTGTTACTGAGTTGGATAGGCACAATTTGGGCACACATTCAGCACTATTTAATCTGGGGTAAGCCTATTCTATTCAAGAAGAAATTGGGGACGTAGTACTTTGGGACACTACACTATAGGCAATAAAGGTGGTTAGATAGGTGGGTCATCTTTGCCCCAAAAGAGCTTATCAAATTTATCTGCATAATTTTTTACCCAATCCTCAGAAGCTTCGGCAAAGCTAACCTCTCGACCCAGTTGAAATGAGCGGGAGGACCTATATCCGTCTATCGCATGCATCTGTTCTATAAGCTTGACTTTGAATGCGTCGGAATGTTCACAAAAAGAAACTCCAATATTATAAAAGCCTAGATTTTCTTCGTTTTTTTGGACATGCTTTACTACGGCCTTTATTTTGTGCAATATATTTTGAATTGGGAGTTGCAGGAGTATTATCTCTCCACAATATGCAAAGTATTTAGATAAAAAAAGGAGCCCTCCTTCGCTAATATTAAATAGTCGGCTTCTGTCTTGTATATTTTTTGGAATAAGTTGAAATTCCAACGGAAAACATATAGGGTGCCTTATAAAGCGCCTTTTTTCCTTTACTAGTGACATAGCTTATCTACCTCCTCAAAATAATGCTGGCAATGTCTATTTCTTACATACTAACATTACATAATACCATATTTTAGCGAAATTGACAACGGAAATTAAAAAAAACACCATATTTTCTAGGAGCTTTGGGGGACGGTCCTTTTGAGGACACTTTCCGCTTTGGAATTGGGGCAGTTGTACTAGCTCCACACAGGAAAGTGTACCCTGAGACATACTACAAATAAAAAAGGCGCTAGGGTATGCCTAACGCCATTACGATTATCCTCTTGTAATTATATCAAATGCGGAGAAACGATGCTTCAACTCACCACTCCTTTGTGGTGGGATGTATTTTATCGCCAAGATAGCCTTATGTCAAGGCAAAAGTGGGTCAAAGACAATGGCGGAAGGAGCAGGATTCGAACCTGCGAGACCTTGCGGCCTGGACGCTTTCGAGGCGTCTGGATTCAACCACTCTCCCATCCTTCCGATTTATTATCCACAGATAATAATGTGGTGCGCGGGGCGAGACTTGAACTCGCATAGCCTTACGGCCACAAGGCCCTCAACCTTGCGTGTCTGCCAATTCCACCACCCGCGCAATTTGATATATCTTACTATGAGGTTTTTACTAAATCTAGCTTTTCTTTTCTCGTAAGCTTCTTTATTGCCGCTTCTTTTTTAAGAGCTGTGGATTTACTTATTAGTGTTTCTGAATAAACTAGTTTAACCGGCCTTCTGACTCTTGTAAAGCGCCCGCCATGTCCCGTATTATGCTCGGTTAAACGCCTATCAAGGTTGTTTGTAATGCCTGTGTAAAGCTTGGTGTCTCTACAACGTATAATATAGACGTGCCACATGGTTAGATTCTTCGTCGGTCGAATCTTGTTGAGATTGGGCATTTCCTCGCGCATTTCGCGCTCGGTCACTAAGTTCCTCATGTTCGTCGGATCGCTTAACGCGACTTTAGGACCAGATTTCACGGAGCAGGCACTTCAACCACTAAAACCCTCCTATTCGTCGGGTTTCTTAACGTGGCTTTAGTGCCAAATCTCGTATAGCGAGATTTGGCTGCCCCGCTTGGACTCGAACCAAGAAATCGTGCTCCAGAGGCACGTGTTTTACCAATTAGACTACAGGGCAATTATTCTGTATTCCGTCGTCCGTATATCGTATACCGCCTAGCACTGTGAGAAAAATTTAGTTCAAAGGGCAAGATTTTTGATAGTGTAATCGAGGCGCGTTAGAACCATGTCTTTGCCCATCACTTCCATCGTCTCAAAAAGGCCCGCGCCGACAGTGCGGCCGGTTATAGCCACTCTCGTAGGATGTATCAGCCCCGACGGCTTTACATTAAGCTCATCCGCCAGTTTGCGGCAGTTTTCCTCAAGGATGTCCTTTTTGAAAGAACTAAGGCCTGACAGCCGCTTGGCCCAAGTCGCAAGAAGCTTTTTAGCGCCTTTTTTCTTAAGGTGTTTTTTTACGCCCTTTTCGTCAAAATCAATCTTGTCCGAATAAAATACGCTCACATGTTCGGCAAAATCAGCCAACGTCTTCATCCTGACCTTGTATAATTCTATCAAATCCAATAATTTTTCTCTATCGAAATCTTTGCCGATAATCTTTTTATCCCTCAAAACAGGAAGGAGCAGTTCAAGAAGCGCCTTTGGGTCTTTCTCTTTTATATATTGGCCGTTGAGCCAGTTCAATTTATCTATGCCGAATGCCGCGCTTGTCTTGTTGATCCTCTCAAGCGTAAATTCCTTTATCAATTCCTCCTTAGAAAGTATCTCCCTGTCATCGCCGGGCGACCATCCCATAAGGGCGAGAAAATTCACCAGGGCATCGGGCAAATACCCCTCTTTTTTGTATTCCATAATACTTGTGGCCCCGTGCCTTTTGGACATACGGCTGCCGTCAGGGCCCAAAATAAGCGGTATGTGAGCGAATTCCGGGATGGCGTAACCGAGAGCTTCGTAGATCGCGATCTGCTTAGGGGTATTTGAAATGTGGTCGTCGCCTCTTATTACGTGCGTTATCTTCATATCGGCGTCGTCAATAACACAGGCGAAATTATATGTGGGAGACCCGTCCGATTTGATTAAGACCTCGTCCTTCAAGACTTCTGAATCAAACTTGATCTCTCCCCTTGTTATATCATTTACCTTTATCTTCTTTTCGGGCATGCGAAAACGTATGGCATCCCCCTCCTTGTATGCCTTGCCTTCTTTGATGAGCTTTTCGGCGGCCTTTTTATAGAGCTCTTCTCTTTTGGATTGATACACAGGCTCCTCGTCCCAGTCCATGCCCAGCCATTTAAGAGAAGCCAGGATCTCGTCGAGGAATTCACTTTTTGAGCGGACTTTATCGGTGTCTTCGATCCTCAGGAGAAACCTGCCCTTTTCGTGGCGCGCAAAAAGCCAGTTAAAAAGCGCGCTCCTTGCACTGCCTATGTGCAAAAATCCCGTCGGGCTTGGCGCGAACCTGACCCTTACCATTGTATCCTTTCCAAAACAAAATGCGTTATTGGCCTATACCGGTTGCCTGTCAAACAATTCCCGGGCTATTACGCCGGCTATGCCTTCCGGCGTGAGATTGTATTTTCTCATCAGTTCTTCCCGTTTTCCGTGCTCTATAAATTCATCCGGGAGGCCGATCGCCTTTAATTCTATGCCTTTTATGTTTTCTCTATCTATAAATTCCAGCACGGCGCTTCCGAAGCCGCCGCTCACTACGTTTTCTTCTATTGTAACAAATTTACTGAATTTTTTCGAGAGTTCTTCTATGAGTTCCCTATCCAGAGGTTTGATAAACCTGGCGTTGACAACCGCGGCGTCAATCCCTGATTTAGATAAAAGCTCCGCCACTTCCAGAGAAACCCCTACCATGCTTCCTAATGCCAAAATAACTACATGTTTGCCTTCTTTTAAGACTTCTGATTTCCCCAGCTCTACTTTTGACGACGGCATATTTTCGCCAATGCCAAAAAGCTGCCCTCCCTTGGGATACCTTATGCTAAACGGCTTGTCTATATTTGCGGCCAGCCCCATCATGGCCTTCAACTCCTCAGCGTCTTTGGGTGATGCCACTATCATGTTCGGGATATGCCTTAAATACGATATGTCAAACATGCCGTTATGCGTTGCTCCGTCCTCGCCCACCATGCCGGCCCTGTCAAGGCAAAATACCACTCCCAGGTCCTGAAGACAGACGTCGTGGACCATCTGGTCGTATGCACGCTGCAAAAATGTGGGATATATGGCGATAAACGGCTTAAATCCGCCGCGTGCCAGGGCGGCCGCGAAGGTGACGGCGTGCCCTTCCGCTATGCCCACGTCAAATATCCTCTCGGGAAATTTTTCCGCGAATCTATTCAGGCCTGTCCCGGGCAGCATGGCGGCGGATACGGCGACTATGTCTTTGCGCTCTGCGGCCAACTCAGTTATTTTTTCGGAAAATGCGGATGTATACGTGGCTACCTTTTTTCCGGCAGCTGTTTTTTCACCGGACATTTTATCGAACGGATAGCTCCCGTGAAAGTCTGTGGGATATTCCTCGGAAAATTTATACCCCTTTCCCTTCTTGGTTATGGTATGAAGTATAATAGGTCCTTTAAGCTTAACGATACGCCGCAGGTTATTGATCACCAGGTCTATATTGTGCCCGTCTATCGGCCCGAAATACCTGAAATCCAGGCTTTCAAAAAAGATACCCGGCACCAATAAATTTTTGACGCCCCTCTCAAACTTCCTGGCCGCCCTGTAGGTGGTGAGCCCGAACATGGGTATCTTCTTCACCAATTTCTCGAGGTCCGTGTGCACCTTATTATAGACGGGGTTCTGTAAAATACTATTGAGGTACCTGCTGAGGGCGCCGACGCTTCTTGAAATCGCGAGTTCGTTATCGTTGAGGATGACGATGAGGTCTTTTCTGAGGTGGCCGGCGTGGTTCATGGCCTCAAACGCCATGCCGTTTGCCAGCGCCGCGTCGCCTATTATGGCAACTATTTTCTCGTTCGTGCCGCGGATATCGCGCGCTGCGGCCAATCCGACAGCACTGGATATCGAGGTAGAGCTATGGCCTACCGTAAAGACATCATATTCGCTTTCGCCCCTATTCGGAAAACCGCTTATGCCACCCAACTGCCTGAGCGTCCTGAAGCTTTTCCTCCTACCGGTCAACAGTTTATGCGCATATGCCTGATGCCCGACGTCCCATAATATTTTATCCCGCGGCGCATCCAGGACATAATGGGCCGCTATCGCCAATTCTACGGCGCCGAGTGAGGACGCCAGATGGCCGCCGGTCTCAGAAACCACATCTATGATCTCCTGCCTTATCTCCTGTGCCAGTCTCGGCAAAGATCTTTGGTCGATCCTCTTCAAATCCAACGGGCTGTTTATCTTGTCTAACAAACGCTTCATAAAAACCTTTAATGCTTCCTGTTTAATACAAAATCCGATATATGGCGTAAATTGTCGGCCTGTCTTCCGAATATCTCAAGGGCGTCTTCCGCCTTACTTATTAGCCTTTTTGATTCGTCGTGCGCGCCTCCCGCGCCAAATATCTCGGCATAGCCGTTTCTGTCCAATATATCATCTACTCTCTGAAAAGCGAGGCCGAGATGTTCTCCGTATTTCTGCAGCGCCTTTATCTCCTTCTCGGAGGCACCGGCTATTATAGCGCCTGTCTTAGCGGCGGCTGCCATAAGCGAGGCTGTTTTACGGCTATTTATATATTGCATTGTATGAGGATCTGCCTTCTTCGCGCCCTTCACGTTTAAATCCATCACCTGGCCGCCTATCATGCCGAAACTCCCTATTGCCTTGGATATCTCAAATACGACCCGGCCTATTTTTGCCTTATTTTTTTCTCTCGAAATAAGGTTAAATGCGAGGCTCAACAGCGAATCTCCGGTCAGGATGGCAAGCGCCTCCCCGTATTTCATATGGCAGCTTGGTTTTCCGCGCCTTGTCGCCGCATCATCCATTGAAGGCAGGTCATCGTGTATCAGAGAATAGGAATGGACGAGCTCGATTGCGCAGGCGACGGGAAGCACATCTTTGATCCTTCCCCCGCAAACCCTTGAAGACTCAAGGACAAGTATGGGCCGTATCCTCTTGCCCCCGTTTAGAACGCTATAACGCATAGCCTCATGGATGATGCGCGGCCGCGATATCCTCTCGGGCAGATATTTGCCGAGTTCCTTATCTATGAGTCTGCGATTTTTTTCCAGGTATTTTTTTATCATGTTTTCTGTGGATAAGTAGAGGGGGTTTAAACCTCCTTTACTTGTTGCGTTAGATTAAAACAAGTTTGGCTGATCGGATTTTTTGGAGCGCTTTGATTTTGGTTTCGATTCCTCCGACGGAGAATTGCCAAAATCTTTGATATCAAACTTACCGCCGGATTTCATCAGGAGCTCCACCTTGCTCTTCGCCGCCTCAAGCTGGCGGGAGCATATCTTTGAAAGTTTTATCCCATCTTCATATTTAGCCAAAGACTCTTCCAGCGACATATCGCCTGCCTCAAGCTTTGAGACGATGTCTTCCAGTTTTTTGAGCGCCTCTTCAAATTTTATCTCCGCCATGGCATTACTCCTTATCTTTAAACTCGCTTATAAAGGAACCTTTGTCGAGCCGGGTGCGGATCCTGTCGCCCTTCCTAAGCCCCTTTGTATCCTTTAGCACCTTGTTTGTGCCTATGTGCGTGGTTATACTATAGCCGCGGGATAAGACCTTAAACGGGCTCAGCATCTCCAGTTTGCCGTCGGCAGTTGAGAATGCCGCTTTCTTCAAATCCAATATATGCCCCGCCCTCAATTCGATATTGCGCATAAATTCGTCTATCCTCTGCTGGTATTGCTCTATAAGGTTGACGGGCTGCCTTAAGATGTAGCTTTCGCTCAACGCCTTTAACTCCTCTTCCAAAAAGTTTATTTTATCCACTACGGCGCCGTCCAACCTGTCGGTAAGCTCCTCTAACCTGCCGAGAAGCTCCTCCTTGCGCGGTATAACCAGCTCTGCGGCCGCAGAGGGTGTCGCCGCCCTTTTATCGGAGACAAAATCTGCTATGGTCCAGTCGACCTCATGGCCGACCGCGCTTATTATAGGTACTCCTGAGCTAAATATGGCCCGTGCCACGATCTCTTCATTAAAGGCCCAGAGGTCTTCCAGGCTTCCGCCACCTCTTCCTACTATTAAGACATTGACCCGCTCCTCAGTGGTGACGGTCCTATTAAATTCGTTGAACTCCTCAATAGCGCGGGCGATCTCTTCCTTTGCGCCTTCTCCCTGCACTTTTACGGGGTTTAAAATAACCTCTACATTTTGGAAACGCCTTTTTACCACATTAAGTATATCGCGTATGGCCGCGCCCGTCGGAGAGGTGACAACGCCTATGCGGGTGGGCAAGTAGGGTATGGCCTTCTTGCGGGATTCATCGAACAAGCCTTCGGCTTGGAGCTTTTTTTTCAGCTGCTCAAAAGCCATCTGGAGCGTGCCTATGCCTTTGGGCTCCATGACTTCCGTGTAAAGCTGATATTGCCCCCTTTTGTCATAAACGCTGATCCTGCCGAAACATATTACATGCATCCCGCCTTCCACTTTAAACTTGAGCGCCTGGTTGGCGGAGCGAAACATAACGCAGCTCAACACCGCGTTTTTGTCTTTGAGGCTAAAATACATGTGGCCTGAGGTGTGTTTGGTGAGATTCGATATCTCGCCCTCTACCCACACCTCAGGAAAGCCTCGTTCCAGAACGGCACGGATATTTTGAGTGAGTTCGCCTACGGTAAATATGCGTTTATCTTGTTTCGAGCTGACGTCCTGGACTTTTTCCATTGCGCCTCTCTGTGGATAAGTTATTTAGGAGGCAGGGGTGCTTTGGAGATCTTCAGCCTTAATTGGCACCTTAAACAACGCTCTGCCTCTTTCACTGCCTTTTTCTTATCAAGGTCGTGCTCTACTACGGGAAAACCGTGCAGCCTTTTGGCCACAGGCAAAGTGGGTATTTTAGCCCTCTCTCTATAAGCAAACCCCTCTTCTCTGCCCAGGCAAGGATCTTCTTTCTCCTCCGGGACAAATTTTTGTTCGATCTCGCCTTTGCCGCCCAGATATTTGTCTATAGATGCCGCGGCTTTTCTGCCTGCCTGAATCGCCTCGATTACAGAAGCCGGCCCGCTTACTACGTCGCCCCCGGCAAATACGCCTTTTTTTGGACAAGCCATAGTTTCTGAATCTATGCTGATTTTTCCCTTTTTATCAGCCAAAGAAGCGCATTCTTCCGGCACCCCGGGTCTTTGGCCGATGGCCATTATCAACCTGTCCGCTTTAATATTAAATTCACTCCCCTTTATAGGGACAGGGCGCCTCCTGCCGCTTGCGTCAGGCTCTCCTAATTCCATGCGGATACACTCCGCTTTTAATTTACCCTTTTCCGGTAATACGGCCTGCGGCGCTACAAGAAAATCTATTTTCACGCCTTCCTTTAATGCCTCTTCAACTTCTTCCGGAGACGCGGGCATCTCTCCCCGGGTCCGGCGGTATAATATAGTGGCCTTTTTCGCCCCTACTCTCAGTGCGCTTCTCGCCACGTCTATCGCTACATTGCCGCCTCCGACAACTGCTACTTCGCCGGTGATATCCGCTTTTCCGTCCAAATTGATGGACCGCAATACCGATATCCCGTCTAATACGTGCGGGCCATCTTCTCCGGCTATCCCCATTTTTATCCCCTCAGGCGCGCCCAGGGCCATAAAGACCGCGTCAAAACCCTGGCCGAATAGTTTTTCGAATGATCCTATTTTTGTATTGAGTTCTATTTTCACGCCGCGGGATTCTATCTCTTTGATCTCTTTATCCAGGATATTTCTGGGCAACCGATACTCCGGTATAGCCCATCTCATCATCCCGCCCGGCTCGGGCATTACTTCAAAAACAGTTACCGAGTGCCCTAATATCTTCAGGAACCACGCGGCGGTCAACCCGGCGGGCCCCGAGCCTACGACCGCGATCTTTTTACCTGTCTCCGGCGCGATTTTGATCTTACTGCGCCACCTGCCCGAATCCCGCTCGGCAATAAATCTTTTCAGCGCGCTTATAGCTATAGGCTCGTTTACCTCGCCCCTGCGACAGGCTTCCTCGCACGGATGATCGCATACATAACCCAGCACCAGCGGAAACGGGACCTTTTCTCTTATGATCTCCAGCGCGTCCTGAAATCTTCCTTCCGCGATCAATTTTACATACAGCGCGGCATCTATTCCCGCGGGACAGGTATTTGTGCAGGGAAGAAGCGTTTTTTCGCGGTCCTTTTCCTCAAATCTTTCCTTATCTACCAATGCCCCCGAAGGGCATACCTCCACGCATGCCGTGCAAAATTTACAGGCTGCGTCCTTCATGGATAAATTGTCACCGGCGCCTACAATGGTATTTATGCCGCGATTTATAAATCCGATTACTCCTATTTTCCTTACTTCCTGGCACATCCTGGTACAACGGCCGCACAAAATACATCTGTTAAGGTCTCTGGTAAACAGCTGTTCGTCTAAAGGCGCCGGCAGGTTCCTTGTATGCGGGGTATGCCCCGGAAGTATCTCTTTCGCATTTATGCAGCCGACTACTTCCTTTAATTGAGACGGTTCATAAATATCCCTCGGGAGTTCGCTTAAAATAAGCCACATGATGCTTTCTCTAAGTTTCTTGAGCCTCGGCGTATTAGTGCGGACAACCATCCCTTCCCTGATTTCGGTGGTGCAGGAAGTAGGCACTCCTTCCATGCCTTCGATCTCCACAATACACAAGCGGCACGCTCCTATAGGGGGAAGGTCGGGATGATAACATAAGTTGGGTATATAAACACCTGCCTGTAGCGCTACCTCAAGCACTGTTTTTCCCGCATCTACTTTTATTTCTCTGCCGTCAATATTTAATCTGATCATTCTATCGCCATAAACGGACACGCATTGATGCAGGCCTTGCATTGTATGCACTTGTCCTTATTAATCTTAGCGTATTCTTTTTTCTTCCAGTCAACAGCCCCGACCGGACAGGCCTTGTAGCATATCCCGCATTTAACACACTTGTCTTTCATGACTTCAAATTTTAAAAGCCCCAGACATACGTGAGAAGTGCATGCCCTGTCTTTTATATGCGCCTGATATTCATCCGAAAAATATCTTAAAGTCGTCAATACAGGATTAGGCGCCGTATTCCCGAGCCCGCAAAGCGCAGTGTCTTTTATATTGGTACCCATTTCCTGCAAAAAATCGATATGTTCTTCCTTGCCCCTGCCTCCCGTAATATCTTCAAGGACCTCTAACATCCTTTTCAGGCCTACCCGGCAGGGAACGCATTTGCCGCATGACTCGGTCACTGTAAAGTCCAAAAAGAATCTCGCCATATCGACCATGCAGGTGCGTGCGTCCATTACGACCATACCCCCGGAGCCCATTATCGCGCCTGTGCCGGTAATAGACTCGTAGTCAATAGGCGTATCCAAAAGCTCTTCGGAAAGGCATCCTCCGGAAGGGCCGCCTATCTGCACGCCTTTGAAGCCCGCCTTCTTATCCGCCATCCCGCCGCCGGGGCCGTATATGAGCTGGCGGATAGTGGTCCCCATCGGGACTTCTACCAGGCCGGTATTTTTCACTTTTCCCGCCAGCGCAAAGACCTTTGTGCCCTTGCTTTTTTCAGAACCTATAGAAGAGAACCATTGCGCCCCCTTTAATATGATATGCCTGACATTGGCGAGAGTCTCCACGTTATTAATAAGTGTCGGCTTACCCCACAGCCCTTTCTGCGCGGGAAACGGCGGCCTGGGCATCGGTATACCTCTATGCCCTTCTATCGAGGCAATGAGAGCTGTCTCCTCGCCGCATACAAACGCGCCGGCGCCCTGTTTTATATTGATGTCGAATGAAAAGGAACTGCCCAGGATACTCTTCCCTAAAAATCCCTTTTTCCTGGCCTGCGATATTGTCCGGATTAGTCTCTTTATCGCCAAAGGATATTCCGCGCGGCAATAGACATACCCTTCGTTTGCGCCGGTCGCGTAACCCGCAATAATCATGCCTTCTATCGCGGAATGCGGATCTCCTTCTAATATACTCCGGTCCATGAACGCCCCCGGATCCCCTTCGTCGGCATTGCATATCACATATTTAACGTCATCTGTACCCTGCGGGCACCTTGCCTTTCTGCAAAATTCCCATTTTAATCCCGTAAGAAAACCGGCTCCGCCCCTGCCCTTGAGGCCCGACTTCTTGATTTCCTCTATCATATCCTCCGGGGTCATGTTAAAAATCTTCTTCAGGGCATTGTAGCCGTTGTGCGCCGTGTAATCATCGATGTCTTCTGGGTCTATCTCTCCGCAATTTGAAAGAACGATCCGGTTTTGGCCTGAGAAAAACTGCTTGTAATCTTCGCCTGCCTGCAATTCCTTTACCGGCTTCCCTTCTAAAAGGTGCTTTTCGACGATCCCGGCCACATCTCCGGGCTTGACATACTCATAAGTAATCCTGCCGAGTTCCGGAGTAATAATATCCACCAAAGTATCCCTGAACAGGCCCCTGTCACCGGTCTTTATGACCCGGCATTTGCCGGCCAATTTGCGCTGCTTCAGTTCGCTCTCAAAATTTCTCGCTACCTCTTCAGCGCCGGCTGAGATCCCGCTTGTGCCCATGCATATAAGTATTTTTATGTCCATCTATTTGACCTTTTTAGCTCTTTTCGAGCGGTATTTATCTAAAAGTTCGTCTATCTTTTGGATCGAGCATCTCCCGTAAAAATCGCTGCCGACCACGATAACAGGCGCCATGCCGCAACATCCGAGGCAGGCGACCCTTTCCAGGGAAAACATGCCGTCGGGCGTAGTCTCGCCCTTACGTATTCCCAATTTATCCGATAAATAATCAAGGATCTCTTTCCCCCCCATAACATGACAGGCTGTACCCTGACAGACCTTAATGGTGTACCTGCCCCTCGCGGTGAGATAGAATTGAGTATAAAATGTCAGTATTCCGTAGATCTCTACCGGAAAAATCGATAATTCCTTAGCTATTAAATCCACGGCCTCACTGGGAACGTATCCGTAAATAGCCTGGATGTCCTGCAATAACGGGATCAACGCGTCTTTTTTATTGCGGGATTGCCTGATCAATTTTTTCGCGGTAGGATTGAGTCTTGCGGCCATCATCCACCCAATTTTTCTCTTATCCTTTTTATATCTTTTGCCTTGCCCGTCTTTTCGTCAATAGTGATCATCGCGCCGTTCAGCTGCACGTTCTCCTCAGCCATCTCAAACCTTGTCGGAAGCTGGGTTATGAAGCGCGTCAGGATCTGTTCGACTTTCCGGCCGATAACAGAATCGTGCGGGCCTGTCATTCCGACATCTGTAAGGAAGGCCGTCCCTTTGGGGTATATCCTTTCGTCGGCTGTCTGCACGTGCGTGTGCGTGCCTAATATCGCGCTGGCCATGCCGTCAAGATACCAGGTAAGCGCTATCTTCTCACTTGTCGCCTCGGCGTGCATGTCGACAATGATAACCGGAGTCTCTTTTTTGATCTCCTCTATGATATCACGCGCCGTCCTGAACGGACACTCTACGCTTTGCATAAACACGCGGCCCACCAGATTGACGACGCCGATTTTGCTTTCATTTTTTAAGGTGTATATGCCCCAGCCGCTTCCGGGCGCGCCTTTTGGGTAATTGGCGGGCCTTAAAAGGCGCTTTTCCCCATCGAGCATCTCCACTATCTCTTTCTTTTTCCAGATGTGATCGCCCGAGGTAAGGACGTCTATGCGGTATGAAAAAAGCTCCTCTGCCAGCCGTGGCGTAAGGCCGCTTCCGCCGGCCGCGTTTTCCGCATTGGCAATGACAAAGTCTATCTTCTCTCTTTTTCTTATAGCGGGAATAAGGTCGCGCGCGGCACTTCTGCCCGGCGAACCCACTATATCACCCACGAACAATATTTTCATTATTAACTCCTTGTTCCCGTATACCGTATACCGTCCTCCGTATACCGCAGCTCCTGCCTGCCACAGGTAGGTTAAGTCGGCATGCGTAATACGGAATACTGGATACGGAATACGAATTTATTTTGCATATTCTATGGCGCGGGTTTCGCGGATAACCGTCACCTTGATCTGGCCGGGATATTCAAGCCCTTCTTCTATCTTTTTCGTGATACCCCTTGCCAAAGCAATCGCCTCCGTGTCGTTCACCTTGTCCGGCTGCACTATAACGCGTATCTCGCGGCCTGCCTGTATCGCGAAAGACTTTTCAACGCCTTTAAACGAATCCGCTATGGACTCCAGCTTCTCCAGCCGTTTTACGTATAACTCCAGTGTCTCGCGCCTCGCGCCGGGCCTTGTGGCGCTTATCGTGTCAGCGGCCTGGACAAGCACCGCCATAAGAGTCTTCGGCTCTATATCCTGGTGATGCGCCTCTATGGCGTGTATCACGCTTTCTGTCTCGCCGTATTTTCTGGCGAGATTCGCCCCGATGCTGGCGTGGGTGCCCTCTACCTCGTGGCTCGTCGCCTTGCCTATATCGTGAAGCATGCCTATCCTCTTGGCAAGAGGCGGGTCCACTTTTAATTCGCCCGCGAGGACTCCCATAAGGTAGGCGACTTCTTTTGAGTGCTGGAGCACGTTCTGGCCGTAACTTGTCCTGTATTTCAGGCGGCCTACCAGTTTTATAATCTCCGGATGCAAACGCTGTATTCCGATATCAAAGACGGCCTTTTCGCCCTCTTCCTTGATGTGCTCGCTCATCTCCTTTTTTGTCTTCTCGACAATCTCTTCGATGCGGCCGGGGTGGATTCTTCCATCCTCTATAAGTTTTTCAAGACTCCTCTTGGCTATTTCCCTTTTGACGATGTCAAACCCGGAAAGTATCACGGCTTCCGGAGTATCGTCGATTATTACGTCGACGCCCGTGGCTATCTCAAACGCCCTTATATTCCTGCCTTCTCTTCCTATAATGCGGCCTTTCATATCGTCACTCGGCAGATTTACGACACTCACCGTCGTCTCCACCGTATGCTCCGCCGCGCACTTCTGTATGGCCATGCCGATAATCTTCCTGGCCTCTTTATCCGCTTTTGACTTGGCCTCTTCAACGTATTTTTGCACTGTCAGGTCAGCCTCACGCTTGACCTCGTTCTCCAGACGGCTCAGCAAAACCTTCTTGGCCTCTTCCCTGCTCATGCTGGATATTCTCTGTAATTTATTTTTCTCTTCTTCAAGAATAGCCTCTAATTCCCTGTGCTTCGTCTCGATCTTTTTCTCTTTAGCGAAAAGGCTCCCTTCTCTGGATGATATGCCTTTCTCCTTCCTGTCAAGGATATCGACTTTCCTGTCGAGATTTTCCTCCCGCTGTATAAATCTCCTCTCAAGGGTAGCCAGCTCCTGCTTTTTCTCCCGCGATTCCTTTTCAAATTCCACCCTTGTCTTGTGCAGGAGGTCTTTTGCCTCTAAATCGACCTCTTTGCGCTTGTTGCTGACTTCTCTTTTGACGTCCTCTAAGATCACCCGCGCCTGCACCTCGGCGGATTTGAGTTTTCTTTTGGCTACCAGCTTGCGGATAGTGTATCCTAAAAAGAAAAAGAATACCGCCCCGAGGATGCCGAATCCCATATATGTCAAATTCATGCCGTTTAAATTGTTCAACTCAACCAACCCCCCTCCTTAAGTGATGATGACTTTACCAATGGGGATATCAGTATCATGCCTTGGAAGTTCGTCCACTATTTGAAAACTAAACGCGAGACCGACGGTAAATACGGTCGGCGGCGCTTTCTCTAAAAATCTATCGTAGTACCCTCCGCCATGGCCGAGCCGATGGCCGCTTCTGTCAAAAGCGATCCCCGGCACAACCATAAGGTCCACCTCTTTCAAAGGAACCGGCCTTATGTGCTTCTCATGCGGTTGATGTATGCCATAGTGGCCTTTGACAAGCTCCTTCTCCCTGTCTCTAAGTTCGGAAGGCCTCAATGTCTTCTCTTCCTTCAAGGTAATAGGCACGACTACTTTTTTCCCCATCGCTATAGACTCATCTATCATTTTATGCGTATCTACTTCATAATCTTTGGAAACATAAAACATAACGCATTTAGCCTTTTTAAATTCTTCAGACGAAAATAGCTTTTCTTTTAATCCCTTGACCTTCCTTTCTTTTTCCTCCATGGAAATATCGCGCAGCTTTTTCAATATCTCTTTTCGTAAATTCTCTTTTTTTAATTCAACCATGATTCAACACCTTATATACTGGCGCAGCCTCTCTATAATGGGCGGGATCTCCCTTATCACTTTGTCTATATCGTCCTTCGTGTTCGTACGGCCGAGAGAAAAGCGCACCGAACTTTTGGCGGCAGCCTCATCCACGCCCATTGCCTTTAAAACATGGGACGATTCAAGGCTCCCCGATGTGCAGGCGGAGCCGCCGGAAGCCGCGATTCCTTTCAAATCAAGATTTAAGAGGGCAGACTCCCCCTCAACGTACTTAAAATTTACGTTTAATGTATTAGGCAATCGCTTTACCGGGTGCCCGTTCATCTCTACGTCTTTCACATCCTTCTTTATGCCGTTCCATAACCTGTCTCTTAAAGCGCTTAAACGCGCGCCTTCTTTTTCTATCTCTCCGCGCGCCAACTCGCATGCCTTTCCGAAACCTACAATGCCGGGGACGTTTTCAGTGCCGGCCCGGCGTTTCATCTCGTGATGCCCGCCGTGCATATAAGGCGAGATCTTTGCCTTTTTATTGATGTAAAGCGCGCCTATCCCCTTGGGCCCGTATATCTTGTGCGACGATATAGACATAAGGCCGATGCCCATTTTCTCTGCGTTTATTTGTACCTTGCCGGCTGCCTGCACCGCGTCTGTATGGAACAATATCCCCTTTTCGCGGGCCATAGCGGCTATCTCTTCTATGGGCTGTATAGTCCCCGTCTCATTATTCGCGAACATGATACTTATCAATACGGTGTCATCCCTGACAGCGCCTTTAAGCGCTTCTATATCCACTACGCCTTCTCTATCCACGGGGACATACGTAACTTCATACCCGTTTTCCTCAAGAAACTTACACGGGTCAAGGACTGCCAGATGTTCGATCTGGCTTGTGATTATATGCCTTCCTTTATCTTTTAATGCGTAAGCGGCGCCTTTTACGGCAAAATTATCGGATTCTGTCCCGCCGCTTGCGAATACAATGTCCACAGGTTCGCAGGGGCCTATAAGCCGCGCGACATTTTCGCGGGCATGCTCAACCGCCTCCCGAGCCTTTCTACCGAACGAATGTAAGCTGGAGGCATTCCCGAATTCATCCGCGTAATAAGGGGCCATCGCTTTCAGCACCTCAGGCCGGACAGGCGTCGTGGCATTATGGTCAAGATATATATTATTCATTGCGCTTAAATATGAAACGTGTATTTGTGCTCGATGGCCCTGTCGATGCCCATTTTTTTTGCGTCATTACAAAGGTCTTTAAGCGTCACGCCGTCAAGCAGGCCGTCTACGGTATCTTTTAATTTCTTCCATACATTTTTGGTAACGCATTTATCTATCATGCTGCAATTTAAGCTTGATGACTTATCGGAAATGCCATGCAGCGGCGTTATGCCTTCGTCAAGGACGCGCACTATATCGCCCACGCTTATCTCTTTGGGCCTCTTTGCCAACACATAGCCGCCCTTAGGACCGCGGACGCTTTTAACCAACCCTTTTCGCCGGAGCGTACTTAAGAGCTGCTCCAGATAAGGCGCGGATATATTTTCTTTCTCGGAAATATACGCCGCCGAAACCGGCCCGCGCTTGTAGTGCAGCGCCAGTTCAAACATGGCCCTGATACCATATGTGGATTTTGTCGAAATACCCATATTTTAAGGTTTTATTTGGGGTAATGCCTGCTGCGGGGCTTCAACATCTTGGAATGGTCTTTAGGAGGATTGTATGCTTCTAAAAGGTGTAGGTTGCCTCTTTCTTTCAAGTCATTATATATCAAAGCCCATACGCAGTCGAGTTCCTTATCGACTTCGCATTTGCCTTTATCCACTCCTCCGCAAGGACCGTTCATAAGCCCCTTCGGGCAACGCGTAACAGGGCAGATGCCCCCTGTCAGCTCAAGTATGCACTCGCCGCATGCGCTGCACCGTTCCAAAAAATTGCCGCTTTTGTCGATCTCGCCCATAAAGAGAGTGTCATTTGTGACGTGAATCGGTTTTGCTTCCTTTAAACTCTCTTTTAGGCACTGTGCTCCCAGTCCGCAAGCCATTATAACAAGCGCGTCGCTTTCTTTAATCGCCTTCTCATTTTTGCGAAGCGCCTTTCTTACCTGGATTCCTATGCAAGGGGCGTCCGGTATGGCGAAACCCGTTACAACCCTGCCGTTGGCTTTGAGGAACTTTTTCATGCCGGCCACCTCTTCCTCGCCGCCGGTCTTGCAGGTTGTGGCACATTCCCCGCAGCCGAAGATAAAAACTTTATCTTCGCCTTCGAGATATTCCAGTATCTTATTTTCATCTTTCGCCTTCGTTACTATCATGGCGCCCTTTACGAATCCCTATTACGAAACCGTTTCCACTTTCTTTACTTCCGGGACCTCTTGCTTCAAATTCTTTTCTACGTAATTCGTCAAAGTCATCTGGCTCATTGGGCAGCCGGCGCAGGCGCCTTTCAGCCTGACCTTGACAACACCTTCCTCGCTTACGCTGACAAGCTCTATATCCCCGCCGTCCGCCTGTAGCGCGCTTCTCAATTTATCCAATGCCTTCTCGACTTTGTCTTTCATATTGATTCACTTCCTCCGTTCATAAAAGAGGCTTTATAAGCTCCTCAAACTGCTGCTTATTCCGCGAACCCATGATCTTTTCTACAATATTCCCTTCTCTATTGATAATAAATGTAACCGGGATACTGCGGATAGGGCCGTATGTCTTTGATACATGGCCGTCATCCAGCAACACGGGATAATTTATTCCGTAATTAGCGGCGAATTCTCCGAGATTTGAAGTATTGGTCTTGTCGAGCGAAACCCCTATTACGGTGAAATCTTTATCGCCGTATTCGTCCATAAGCTCTACAAAAGCCGGTATCTCGGATATGCAGGGGAAGCACCATGTACCAAAAAAGTTCAAGATGATGACATCGCCCTCATAATCCGACAATCTGACCGTCCGGTTATTGATATCCTGCAGAGAAAAATTTGGCGCCTTTTCGCCCGCGCCTTCAACATCGGAGCACCCTGTAAGCAAAATAGCCCCCATTAAAACCAGAAATAGGAATTTCCCTCTCATCATATTGTGCCCCCGTTTTTATGGGCTATTATTGTATCATAATCAATATATAAAAGCAATATAGTTACAGCAAAGAAAAAGGCCTTAATTGCCCCAGTATCAATAAAATGCCGATGGTTATCAAAAGAAGGCCGCAGATAAATTTCACCGCAACCAGATATTTTTTGAATCTGGCGAATTGCGCCAAAAACGAGTTTATGAGAAGCGCCGATATAATAAAGGGTACGGCTATGCCAAGCGAGTAAGCGCCGAGCAACCACATGCCTTCGGGCATACTATTTCTCGTCCCGGCAAGCACAAGTATTGAGCCGAGTATGGGGCCGATACACGGTGTCCAGGCGGCCGCAAACGTAATACCGAAAAGGACCGAGCCTGCCATGGAGCCCTTCCGCGTTTTAAATGTAAGCCTCTTCTCTCGGGCAAGAAAGGGCAGCTTAAAAACGCCCATTAGATACAGCCCGAATATGATGATAAGCGTGCCGCCTATCTTCGTTATCAGGCCCAGATAATTAACGAGTAACTTCCCCAAATATGAAGCTGAGGCGCCAAGTGTTATAAACACCGCCGAAAAACCGAGTACAAAAAGGAGCGAATGAACCAATGTTTTTCTTCGTATAGCGCTTGTCTGCGCTCCTTTCAGCTCATCAAAAGAGATCCCGGTTATATAGGCGATATAAGCCGGTATAAGCGGCAGGATGCAGGGCGATAAGAAGCTTAAAAGCCCCGCCGCGAATGCGGTTAAAAAAGATACCGTGCTTGCCTGCTCCATTATTACCTGACCCTCATCTTCAGCTGGTCTATCTTCTTATCGATCCCCCCCAGCTTTTCTAATATAAGCTTCTGATTCTGAAGTATCCGGGTGAGGTTATCCGCATCTTCTTTAGCCCTTACAACTCCGTGAGGGGTATCTAAAACCAATAATATCGCGATCATGATCAAGAGCGCGATCACTATGCCTCGTGCCATCATCCACCTCCGTTTATTATTTCGGTAATCTTCGCGCGATAGGTGTCCTTTCTTATATTCCCGTACCTCCGCGCCAGCAATAAGGATGCCGATATAAAAGCGATCCCGAGTATTATTGAAAGTATCTCCTTGTGTTCGTAAATCCCCAATACCGGCGATATTTTCAGGCCGGCTAATATGCCTGCTAAAAAAGCAGCGGTGGGTAAAAGATAGACCATTGCGATCGCCTTGACGAACGACGCGGAATCTATCTCAACGGTGACCCGGTCACCGGCTTTCACCCTATCTGTAGCAACGGCTTTTATAATCATATCGCTGCCGGCTATAGAGCAGGCCCTGCAGCCCAAACAGGCGCTATGCCTTTTGAGCTTGACTAAAGCCTCGCCGCCTTCCACAGACTGCACAACCCCCGTCTCTCTCATACCATCAAAGGGGACGTTTCACTTTGCTGCAACATTTTATCAATAAAGGAGTTACAACACGTCGATTTCCACTTTGCAAGGTCATAAAACTGGAAAACGACCATTCGTAACTCATTACTGCTTAAAGAGTTATAGCAAAGTGAAACGTCCCCTTTATCGTCGTCCCTTTTATTCCTTTTCATTTTATGAGGCGTTCGGTTAGAGGTTTAAATTTCAAGCCGGATTCCGCGCCGGGAAGGGGCTGGACAAATTCCGTGAGATAAAATTTCCTGTCCTTTATCAGCCCTTTCAATATCTCGGCTATCTCC
>JAUWWU010000025.1 GCA_030616695.1 Candidatus Omnitrophota bacterium
CCAGCCTCATAAATGCCGGGCCGACCCCTGAAAATCACATCAAGGCGATAAGGGATTCAATGCCGGATACCATACTGCTGGTCGATGCGGCCGATTTTGGCGGGCATGCGGGCGAGATAAGGCTCCTTGAAAGGAAAGACATCCCCCTATACGGCCTTTCCACGCACAATGCCTCACTGGCCTTATTTTTTGATTTTTTAGAAGCGGATACAAAGGCGAAGGTATATATGCTGGCGGTTCAGCCGGCTGGAAACCGCATGAATGCGCCGCTCAGCCCCGCAGTGGAAAAGAGATGCGGCGAAATAGAGGCTATTCTCATAGAATTGCTGCCGAAGCCAATCGCAGTTCAACCAAAAACGTAAAGAATACGAGTAAAAACAATCATGGGGACACTTTCCTGCTTTGTCTGGAAAGTGTCCCCACACAAGGCATATAATGCCAGTAAAACCTATGATTGAAGAATTGGATTATTTCCCGGATCCCGCCGTGATTTATGGGGCGTTGCGCGAAGAGCCCTACAGTTCTTTTTTAGACAGCGGCATGGACGAAAATAAACTGGGCAGATTTTCGTTCATCGGCTACAGCCCTTTTATGGTCGCCGAATGTAAAAAAAATGAGATAACCGTTCTTACAGAAGTTGGGACAGAAAGAGTAGAAAAAAATCCCTTTGACTTTTTAAAAGAGACACTCTCGTATTATAAAACGGCACCGTCAGGCGGAGGCATCCCTTTTACTTCGGGCTGCATAGGTTATTTCTCGTATGACCTGCGTTATTTCATCGAGAAGCTGCCTTCCGTAGCTTCCGATGATTTAGAGATGCCGGATTTCACGCTCTCTTTTTACGACGTCCTTATGGTTTTTGATAACCTGAAGAGAAAAGCTTATATATCTTCCTCGGGCCTTCCGGATTACGGCGAGAAGAGAAAAGTGAAGGCAAAGAAGAGGTTAGAGGGCGTAAAGAGGAGGATCGGAAAAATCCTTACAGACACTGGCGGCGCCGCAGCCGTAAGAGAAGAGCCGCGTTCTAGTGTCGACAGCTTTGCCTCCGGCTGCGATTTATTATCGAATTTTACGAAAGAGGGCTATTTCAGGGCAATTGAAAAGGCCAAACGATTAATAACGCGCGGCGATATATATCAGGTCAACCTGTCCCAGCGGTTCGTATGCGGCTTTGACGGCGACCCTTTCGAACTTTATCTGATATTGCGCCGGATAAATCCGGCGCCTTTCGCCGCTTATCTAAACCTGGGGCAGTTTAAGATCCTTAGCGCGTCTCCCGAGAGGTTTGTCAGGATAAAGGGAAGGGATATTGAGACGCGGCCGATAAAAGGCACAAGGCCGCGGGGCGACGGCATAAAAGGAGATACACTGCTTAAGGAAGAATTGCTTTCGAGCGCAAAGGATAGGGCGGAGCACGTGATGATAGTGGACCTTGAAAGGAGCGACATAGGCAGGATTTGTGAATACGGGACGGTTACGCCCAGCGAATTTATCATACTTGAGACGTACGCGACGGTTCACCACCTTGTATCAACGGTTGCCGGGAGATTACGAAAGGGCACAGACATCGTGGATTGTTTACAGAACTGCTTTCCCGGCGGATCGATAACGGGTGCCCCGAAGGTGCGCTCGATGGAAGTGATAGAAGAACTTGAGCCGACAAAAAGAGGCATATACACCGGCTCGATAGGGTATATAGATTTTTGCGGGGACGCGGACCTTTCCATAGTCATCAGGACTATAGTCGTAAAGGGCAACAAAGCGTATTTTCAGATCGGCGGGGGGATAGTAGCCGACTCAGACCCGGAAAATGAATACCAGGAGACGTTGGATAAAGGGCGCGCGCTGGCAGAAGCCATCCGGATTCAAAAGACTTCCGGCTCCAGCCTTCTAGCGTATAGCGGATAGGGGATAGCAAGCTAAACGCTGAAACAAGGATACTAAACAATGAAGGTATACGTAAACGGCAATATTTCCGAAGAGGATAAGGCGGTAATACCCGTATTTGACAGAGTATTTCTATACGGAGACGGCATTTTTGAGACCATGAGGAGTTACAACGGCGTGATATTCCGTCTTAGCGACCATCTTGATAGATTGTATTCGGCCATGAAGTCCCTCAAAATACGGCAATCACTCTCAAGTAAAGAAACGGAAAAAGCTATCTATGAATTACTGCGTGTCAACGGCCTTAAGGACGCGTCTGTGCGGGTAACGGTTTCGCGCGGGGCCTCAAAGGACAGGGCCTTTAATATATCGCAGAATGAGGCCGCAAGCCTTGTGATAACAGCAATAAAGTTTCTGCCGCGCCCCCCGGGATATTATACAAAGGGAATAAAGGCCGACATCGCGCGTTCTAGAAAAAATAGCAGGAGCCTTTCAACCAATTTCAAAGTGCCGAGCTATCTCGATAGTATAATCGCCAGAAACGAGGCGATCCCAAAAGGCTCTTTTGAAACGATTTTTCTTAACGAAGCCGAGCATGTGTGCGAGGGCAGCGTGAGCAATATATTCATGGTAAACGGAAACAGGCTCATGACGCCGTCCCTGGATTGCGGTGTCCTGCCTGGCATAACGAGGAAGGCCGTCCTGGAATTGGCGCCGTACGCCGCGCTGGGAATACAGGAAGGGAAGTTTACGGAAAGCGAGTTAAAGGATTCAGATGAGGTATTTGTTACAAATTCGCTGATCGAGATCATACCTGTGGTCAATATAGATAGCCGCAGGATAGGAAACGGTAGCGTAGGCCCGGTTACACGAAAAATGCGAAGCTTATACGGCCGGGCCGTTGAGAAAGAGACCGCTTCATGAGGCGGTCTCTCAAGCTATTTTTGATCGTTATGCTTTGCTTTGCCGCCCTTTCAATATTTAAAAGGCCCATTCCGGCCGAAGCCGCAAAGCCCCCGCGCATCGAACTTATAGGAGACAGTATTTATATAGACGGAAGGAAGTTTTTTATTAAAGGGATCGGATATAGCCCCTACCGGCCCGGCCAGTGGCCCGGCGCTAAAGTCCCTGTGGAAATCGTGAAAGCGGACTTTGAGAGGATAAAAGAAGCGGGTTTCAATACATTGCGCGTATGGAGCACTATGCCGGAGGAGCAGCTTGAACTGGCCGAAAAATACGGACTGAAAGTCATACAGGCGGTGGCGCTGAAACCGGATGTTGATTTTGGCTACAGCGGTTTTATACGTTCGGCGGAAAGCAAGGTAAGGCAGATGTGCAGGCGCAGTAAAGACCATCCTAACGTGATCATGTATTTAGTTATGAACGAGCCCCACGCCGAAGCTGTGTTGAAGTCCGGCGTCGATGAGACGCTGGACTTATATAAGAGGCTGATAGATATAGTTAAATCGGAAGATCCCTATAGGCCCGTTAGCATGACCAATGCCTATTGGACGTTATGGCTTGACCAGTCTATGTGGGATGTCGTATCTTTTAATACCTATAGCTACTCCAGGTTCGCGAGAGATATGGGGTACGCGAATTTCGTAAAGAGTTTAAAATCGCTTCATTCCGCGGGACGGCCGTTTGTTGTGACGGAATTCGGATTAAGCGTTTCTCCCGAAGGGCCGGGCGGAGGCGGTTACGGAGGCAATACGGCTGAAGAACAGGCCGAAGGCCTGACTACATATTTTCGCGGGCTGATCGACGGCGGAGCGGCCGGCGGATGTGTTTTTGAATGGAACGACGAGTGGTGGAAGGCGGGCGACCCCGCTATTCACGACCCTCACGCGGAAGAATGGTTCGGTATCATAGGCATAGAGTCTAAGGCCGACCCTGCCGGCACGCCGAGAAAGGCCTACTATAGCCTTAAGGATGAGCTGAAGTTGGTGGTCACAAAGCCGGTGGAAGGCCATAGAATGCTGGAGGAGGTGGACATAGAGGTCACTACTTCAAAGGATGTATTCAAGATCCAATACAGGATGGACGGCGGGAAATGGAGCCATTTGTCGAAAAAGGCCGGCTGGTGGCGCGAGACCATAGATATTTCGCACTTAAAACCGGGGCTTCATGTATTGACCGTCAAGACTCTCGACGGAGAAAAGGAGATTGCGAAGAAAATAAATGTGATAAAGTGCAAGGACGAAAGAGAACTGCTTCCGCCGCTTAACATAGAGCTTGAGACAGACAAGGAATTATATAAAAACGGAGAGGTAATAAAAATTATAGCGAGGCTTACAGATAAAAAAGGCGCTCCTTTAAAAGACCACCATATAAAACTGGCGATGCTTAATTCCATTAATAGCTATTCCAGGTGCTGGGAAGGGCGCACTGACGACGACGGCTTTTTTTCAAAGACGGCGCCCGCGATAGGCAGGCTCAATGAATGGTATTATGTATTCTGGGCCGTTGCCGAAATAGAAGATTATGGCTATAAGACCGGGGAGGGGAAAATAGGTTATGTCAAGACAATTGCCGGAGAAGGTTTTCCCATAAAATGGCTCGCCGCTAAAAAGGCAGAGGCTATAAAAGTCGACGGCGTCATGGAAGATGGCTGGCTTAAGGCGCCCAGGATAGAAATAACGCCGGATGCAAATTTCATGGAAGGCGAATTAAAAGACCCAAACGATTTAAGCGCAGAGGCCAGGGTTTTATGGGACGAAAATAATCTGTATCTTCTGGTTTCCGTAAAGGATGATGTCCCCATGAAGAATAAATATAAGACTGTCGACATATGGAAAGGGGATTGCGTGGAGGTGTTTGTCAGCGTAGACCCCACAAAAATACCGGAGGTGGGATATTCCGGAAATGACTTCCAGATATTGATAGGCACCAACGGCGAGATGTGGGTCCCGGCGCAGGCGGTAGGCGGTATTAGAAACAGTATTCCTGTGTCGAGCCGGGCGGTTGCAAAAAAGAAAGAAAAAGGTTATATTTTGGAAGCACAGATAAATATCGCGAATTTCCGGGGTGGCCCTTTAGAAACTTTTAGCAAGGGGAATATACTCGGTTTTGACATAGCCATAGGAGATGCCGACGAAAGCGGGATGCGCGACGGCAAACTGGTCTGGAACGGGACAGCAGCCGGCTATAAACATTCTGCGATCTGGGGCAGGCTTGAACTTGAATGAGGTCAAATATGAAAGACGTCGTTTATAGGCTTGAGAAATCGGGCGATTTTATAATAGAGAATTAGAACAGGGCGAAGGCATTTTCGAGTTTTTTCCCGGGGATAGCCGGGCTGCGCGGCATACCTCTCTGGGCGTTCTATGTCAACAGGGGGCAGTGCGTAGCGAGCTTCGGAGTGGAAAATAAAGACAGCGCCATACTTGAATTCCTTCCGGCGAATCAGGCCTATAATTGGACGCCCGTTAAGGGCTTCCGGACTTTTTTGAAGGTCAAAAAGAAGGCCCGGACGATATTTTATGAACCATTCAGGGAAGGGAATGCCGGGCTTTACGGGCGCATATCAACGAAGATGGTAATAAACTCTGCCAGGCTCGAGATTGAGGAGATTAATCCCTCCCTGGGTGTAAAGATAAATATTTCATATATCACCGTTCCCAATGAGTCCTTCGCAGGCCTCGCAAGAAAGGTATCGATAACCAATATATCCAAAAGTAGAATTGAGCTGGAGGTTTTAGACGGACTTCCGCAGGTCACACCTTTCGGCATGACAGAGTGGCATCAGAAGCATATGAGCCGCACGATAGAAGCCTGGATGAGGGTCCGGAACCTGAAAAATAACGCGCCTTTCTATAATTTAAAAGTCTGCCCGCAGGACAGGCCGGAAATCGAGTATGTAAAACGGGGAAATTTTTATGCGGCATGCGGAATAACCGGAAACAGAGTAAGCGAATTAAAGCCGCTTATCGACCCTGATATGATATTCGGCAAAGACGGTGACCTCTCGTATCCGGCGGTTTTCGCCGGGAACAAAAGTTTTGCTATGCCTAAGTCCCAGAAAAACGAAGGGAAAACGCCTTCGGCTTTTGCGTATGCGAAATTCGGACTCGCGAAGGATCAAAGCGCCAAGATCGTATCTATAACAGGCAATGTCGAAAATGTAAATGACGCGAATGCGGTTTTGCGGAAGATGAAACAAGACGCGGCCTATTTTGAGCGGAAACTCGCAGAGAGCGAAGATATCATAAAGCGGCTGGAAAATCACATATTTACGAAGAGCTCAAGCGATGAGTTTGATTTTTACTCAAGACAGACATATCTCGACAATCTATTGAGGGGGGGGTTTCCCGTAAGCATAGCTACCAAGAAGGGCCCCTTTGTTTTTTACGCCTATGCGCGCAAACACGGCGACCTTGAAAGGGATTATAATGCCTTCCTGCTTCAGCCGTCATATTATTCGCAGGGAAACGGGGCATACCGCGATATAAATCAGAACAGGCGCAACGATACATTTTTCAATCCCAGAGTCGGAGATGAGAACATAATGACATTCATGAATGCTATCCAGCCGGACGGGTTTAACCCGCACCTTATAGAGGGCATAAGTATTTCCGTTAAAAACTTAAAGGCACTGGACAGTATCCTAAAAAGGCATATAAAACACGCGCCTCACAGAAATAGGGCCAGGGCATTTTTACGTGATGATTTTACCCCCGGTAGTTTTATATCTTTCTTTGAAAACGAGGGGATCATGGCCAAGGCAAAGGCGGATAGATTATTGAAAGATATATTGCCTATCGGTAAAAAAGAAGATTCTCTCAGGCCGGGGGAAGGTTACTGGATCGACCACTGGACGTATAATATCGACCTTTTTGAAAACTATCTTGCGTGTTATCCCGAACGCCTGAAAAAACTCCTCTTGGATAAAAAGGATCTCACCTTTTACGATACGTATCTGCGCGTTGTGCCGAGAGACGAGAAATATGTTTATGCCGGCGGAAAGATAAGGCAGTACGGCGCCGTCGTCGTAGATGAGGAAAAAAAGCGCGCGATAGAAAAAAGGCCCGGTCAGGCATATAAAGTAAGGACCGGTTTCGGCAGGGGAAAGGCGTACAGGACGAATCTCCTGGTAAAGCTTATCTGTGTTATAGCGAATAAGATGGCTTCGCTGGACTCATTCGGCATAGGGATTGAGATGGAAGCCGGAAAACCCGGCTGGTGCGATTCGCTTAACGGGATGCCCGGGATATTCGGCTCTTCGCTTTGCGAGGTCTTCGAGCTTAAAAGATTGATCCTTTTTATAAAGTCGGCCCTTAGTCAATTAAAAGTAAAAGACGGGTATAAAATAGGCCTGCCGTCAGAGATATCCGGCTTCCTGCTTGGGCTGGAGAGGCTTGTCGGCAAAAACCTTTTGTCGAAATCCGGAAAAAGTGATTTTGACTACTGGGACGCTTCATGGAAAAGTAAGGAGCGTTATAGGGCCGGGGTCTGGCCCGGCTTTAGCGGAAAGGAGAAATATATTTCATCCGGAAAGCTTAGAGAAGTCCTTGATAAATTTCTCTTAAAGCTTGAAAGGGGCATCAGGAAAGGTTTCAGCAAAAAGGACGGGATGACCTTTTCTTATTACATAAACGCAGTTACGAAATACCGTTTTATTTACGCAAACGGCAGGAAAAAAGTCAACTGCGACGGGCTGCCTGTTATCAGGGCGCTTTCTTTCAACCACAGGCCGTTATCGCTGTTTTTGGAGGGCCCCATGCATGCCATGCGGGTCATGAGCAGGAAAGAGGCGGCGCTATTATATAAGGCAATAAGAAAAAGCCGGATTTTCGACAAAAAGCTAAAGATGTATAAAGTCAACGAACCGCTTGAAGGCATGCCTGCCGAAATAGGCCGCTCAACCGTTTTTACTCCCGGCTGGCTTGAAAACGAGTCCGTATGGCTGCATATGGAATATAAATATCTCCTCGAACTTTTGAAAAAGGGCCTTTACAAAGAATTTTTTTCCGATTTAAGGAATTGCCTTGTTGCTTTCCAGGACCCTAAGCGTTACGGAAGAAGCGTTTTGGAGAACTCGTCTTTTATTGCCGCCAGCGCTTATCCGGATGCGAGTATCCACGGAAACGGTTTTGTGGCGCGGCTTACGGGAACGACCACAGAATTCATTACGATGTGGCTTTTGATGTGCCTTGGCAGGCGTCCTTTCGGTTTGGATAATAAGGGAAAACTCTATTTTGAGCCAAGGCCGGCGATCCCGGGCAGCCTATTTACAAGAAAGGAGAGTGTTTCTCATTTCTATTTTGCGGGCGGTATGAAAAAAGTAAAGCTGCCTAAGAATACTTTTTCATCCTGCTTTTTGGGAAAGACCCTCCTCGTTTATTATAATCCCGCCGGGCGCGATACCTTTGGCAGGCGCGCTGTAGAGCCGAAAGAAATAACATTGACAAAGCACGGCAAGCCGCCTATACGCTTTACGGGCGGCAGGATCCCGGCGCCGTATGCCGATAGGATGAGAGAAGGTTCTTACGACAGGATCGACGTCAGGCTTTCATAAAGCCGTTTCTTGACAATACGTTTCTTTTGTGATAGACTTACCAGTGGAGGTTTGTCAGATGATTACAAAAATAGGGATTGTCACAGGCGAGATATGGCAGCTTCTGGAAAATAATGGAAGTATGCACATAAAAGACATAAACTCCAGGCTCAAGAGGCCGGAGTTTTTGATACTTATGGGTTTGGGGTGGCTGGCCCGGGAAGGGCATATCGTATTGGAAGAAGAAGGCAGCGATTTTAACGTGACCCTAAGGAAGAAGGAAGTAGGGCAGACGAAAAGCTGATCCTTCGCCGTCCCGGATTAAAACCATATAATGAAACGATCTCAGCGCGGAGTAGGGAATATAATACCCCGCGTTTTTTATAAACAGGTGTAAACATGTTTTTTCAGATTCTGTCAAAGATAAGTATTTTATTTATAGTGCTTTTTATGGGCGCGCTCGCCCGCCATAGAAAGATACTGACCGCGGAATCCACCAGAGCGCTGGCGCAGGTCGTCCTTGTAGTCACGCTTCCGTTTTTATATTTCCACTCGCTCGCCACGCAATTTACTCCGGAATTGTTCAGGGCAATATGGGTTTTACCGGTCTTCGCGGTCTTTTTGGTGGTTATAGCCTATGTGATAGCTACCGCGCTTTCACGTTTCATCCGCCTGGATTCCCCGGGGAAGGCAACGTTTATTTACC
>JAUWWU010000031.1 GCA_030616695.1 Candidatus Omnitrophota bacterium
CAAAGAAACGATTATTAAGTATCTGGGCTACGCGGCGAACAAGGTAAAATCTTTCGCCCTGGCGAGTATAAGCAGTTTCTTCTTGGCCGCGTGCTCCTGCACGGTGATCCCCGTTGCAAGCGGCCTCTACTATAGGGGCAGCGGCATCGGGCCCGCTTTTATTCTCTTATGGGTAGCTCCTGCCGCGAATATTCTGGCCCTTCTATATACGGGCGCTATTCTGGGCTATGAGATGGTGCTTGTCAGAGTTATTGCGGCGCTCCTGATGGCGTTTGTAGTCGGAACGATTATGACCTTTGTTTTCAGGAAAAGCGAGGAAAAGAGAATAGAGGTCAAAGCAGAAGACTCAAAAGGGAAAATAATCGGCGCGCATGACATCATCTTGATACTTTTGATACTGGCGACGCTTCTTTCCCCGAATTATCTGATAAGGAAAGGGCCGTACGCGCATAAGGTAGCTGTATGGGTAATAGCCACTGTAATAATGGCCGCTTATGCCCTGAAGGTGAAGACAAGGGATGAGTTAAAAGGCTGGATGCGCGAGACCTTCTTTTTCGTGAGGATAATATTCCCGTTACTCCTTTTAGGGGTGTTTATTGTCGGCATTATCGGGAAGATCCTGCCGCAGGAATGGATCGAGGACTATTTAGGCGGCTCATCCCTGGGCGCTTCGTTTTTGGCCACTCTGATCGGCGCGGTAAGTTACTTCGCCACTATGACAGAAGCGCCTTTTGTGGATACCCTGATGAAGCTGGGGATGGGGAAGGGCCCGGCATTGGCGCTATTATTAACCGGCCCCGGCATAAGCCTTCCCAACTGGCTGGCGATAGCAAAGGTCTTCGGCCCTAAAAAGGCGGTCTGTTACGTTATAACGATAATCATATTAGGCAGTGTCGTCGGCTGGTTTTTCGGAAATTTTGTATTCTGACGGATCATAGGGAGAAAAACATGAAGATCGAGATTGCGGGCCCGGGTTGCCCGCGCTGTGTTACTACGGAGAAAAACGTAAAAGAGGCGCTTAAACAGCTGGCCAAAGAGGCCGAGGTGGAGCATATCTCCGATGTCGCGGAATTCGCGAAACGCGGCGTGATGTTTACCCCGGCGGTGATAATAGACGGGAAGGTCGTGAGTTCGGGCAAGGTGCCTACCGTAGAGGACATAAAGAGGATTTTGAGCGGCGCCGGATAGGGGCCCCTGACAGGCGGAATAGGGCATTTAGGACGGAATCCCGAAAAAGGCCGGAAATCGAATAATTTAGTTGACAAACATAGGTAATTAGTATATACTTATTCCTTGAAGAATCGGAGCAAAGAAGTGAGTAAAGCAGTGAATATAAGGGAGTAGAAATCTAAAGCCGCAGGGCGAGGAAGTATGCACCTTGGGGTTTTTTTTATTCCCGGAGTCACTCACTGCGGTTTTAAGAAAGGAGGCAGTACGTAATGGCAAGAGGAAAAGTGAAGTGGTTCAGTAACCAAAAAGGTTACGGATTTATCACCTCTGAAACAGGCACTGATGTATTTGTACATCACAGTTCGATTCAGGGCGAGGGCTATAAAACTTTAGAAGAAGGCCAGGAAGTCGAATTCGAAGTCCAGAAGGACGCGAAAGGCGAAAAGGCCGTAAACGTCACAAAGATATAACCCCGAAAAATAGAAGGGCCCGGCTCTTATAAAGCCGGGCCTTTTTTTTGGACAAAAACAGGGAAACATAATTTTAGATTGACACGGGCGCCTGTTATCCGTAAGATAATCGTTAAGGTAAAGGAGGCAGGATGAAGATAGATGAGATAAAGATAGAAGACCTGCAGAGCGAGAGATTTATAGAGGAGAAGATGCGCGAGATCTCCTCTATTGTAGGCGACGGCATAGCCATCAACGCATTATCGGGCGGCGTTGATTCGGCGGTAGTCACCATGTTGGCCCATAAAGCCGTGGGGAGCAAGCTAAAGACATATTTTATAGAAAACGGCCTGATGAGGCAGGGCGAGCCGGAAAGGGTGGTATCGCTGTTTAAGAAGATGGGCGTAACAGTCGAGCTCATCGACGCCAAAAAGCAGTTTTTTAAGGCGCTTAAAGGCGTGACAGACCCCGAGGAGAAGAGGGAGGCCATCACCCATACGTTCTATAAAGATGTATTCGGCAAGCTTGTAAAGGAAAACGGGGCGAAATATCTCCTTCAGGGCACGAATTATACTGATGTGGAAGAGACCGTTGCGGGGGTCAAAAGGCAGCATAATATTTTAGAGCAGATCGGCATAGATACCCAAAAGAAATACGGCTATAAGGTCATAGAGCCGATAATACAGCTAAGGAAAACAGGTGTGCGAAAGATCGCGGAGGTTCTGGGCCTGCCGGAAGAGATATATAAAAGGCCGCCTTTTCCGGGCCCTGCCCTGTCGGCAAGGGTGATAGGGGAGGTAACGCCGGAAAGGGCTGAGACCGTAAGGAAGGCCACGAAGATCGTTGAGGAAGAGCTGTGCGATACGGGGGCGTTTCAGTATCTGGCTATCCTGCACGAGGACAGGGTCACCGGCGTAAAAGAAGGAAAACGCGATTTCGGTTTCCAGATAGAAGTAAGGTGCTGGGAAAGCAAAGACGCGGTAGTGGGATCGCCCACAAGGCTTTCTTTTGATATTTTAGAAAAGCTGGCAGATAGGATAACGCAGGAAGTGCCGGGCGTTGTCAGCATTACTTATAACATAACAAAAAAACCGCCTTCAACGATAGAGGCAGTTTAAGGGAAGCCGGGGGCGTTTTATGCCGGAGGTCTTGATAGGACGGGGAAAAGCCGCGAGGGTCTACAAGATAGAAGGGGCGTCTTCGGTCCTTACGAGAAAAGAATTTTCTCCTATATGCCACGTGAAGTTATGGAACCGGTTTTTCTACAATTCGCCGCATCCCCTTACGGCGGAGACAGGCCATAAATACGCTTACTGGAAAAGAAGACTTGCGCACAGGTTATGTAAATACCCGGATTGCGGCATACATATCCCCGACGCCTTAGAGCTTTCCCCGGGCGGATTTACATTAATATATGCGGAAGGGCGCCCTCCCGGCCGGGGCGATAAGCGCGCGCTTCGCGCGGTCACAAGAAAATTAGAGGATTTTTTTGACAGTATAGGAATGCCCACCTGGAGCTTCAGCCGCAGAAACCCCTTTTCAAATTCCAACTTTATCCTTAAGGACGGCACGATCTATATTATTGACTACGAGCAAAGCGTGCCCGTGCCCGATTCGAAGAAAAATATCAACTACGATGTAATATATTTCAACGAAGTAAGCGGCTTTATAAAAGACAACCGGCGGCGGATACTGGATAAATTGGGCGAAGATGAGACGCGGCGTTTGGCCGAGGCCCTGGAATCGGCAAGGACATGTTACGCGGAGCTGGATATAAGGCCTAAGTTAATAACAAAGATCATAAACGGGACGATATAAAAAAGGAGCGCGCCATGTCTAAGATATTAGGCATAATATGGATCATCCTGGGGATATTATGGGCCCTGAAGCCGGCGATATTGAGAGACCGCCTTAAAAAGAAGTTAAACCGCAGGATGAAGTGGACGATATACGGGTTCCTTATGGCATTCGGCATTATCATGGTAGGGAGCGTAATAAAACTGCCGGGCCTTTTTCCGAAGATCCTCGGAATAATAGGGATCATACTTATTATAAAGACGATTGTCCTGATGGTCTCAAAGACATCCGAAAAATTATGGGAATGGTGGCTGGACCAGCCGCTGATGGTCTTCAGACTGCAGGCCGTTTTCCTTATAATAATAGGGGTATTGCTGATCCTGGTCTAAGATGCCTATCCGCGGAGCTGCTTCTCTGCGTCTATGACATCCCGGTTGATCAGCCCTATAGCTTTCTTTACCTTGTCTTTAAGATATAAAGAAGCCGGCGTGTCAAGGATCTCGCGCAGTATCTGGACGGCCATCCTGAAGTAGCGTATTATCTCGCCTTCGTCCGCGTCGGTGTAGCTTATGACCTTATCGAACCTTTCCTTCCTCATCCAAGCCTCAAGGCAGGGCGTAAGATGGTAAAAGTAATTTTTGCTTAACGGTATTATCCCGAGTCTTTTTTCCATTCCTTCTATGCGTTTTACGATCGCCTCAGTCTCTCTATGCAAGGACTTTATCTTTTTATTTAACTTAGGCTTCATGGCCCCTTTTCTTGGCTCGAAGACCAGGGCAAGGCACAAAATGCCGAGTTCGATCTCGGACAGGTGCTCCAGCACGCCTTCTTCGTAGAGTTCGGAAAGAGAGAGTTCATGGCCGTAGACCTTGCTTGCGAAGTGCCCCTTTTCCGTGACGGCATTTTCTTTTATATAACCGAGTTCTTTTAGGATCCTCACCTTTGAAGAGAGGAGCTTGACGGCCCTCTCGCGGAATCTTTCTTTTTCCCGGTAGAAGTGGAACGAGAGAGGGTATATATCGTAAAGTTTTTCGCCGTATCTTTTATAGAGATTGAGTGTGGTCGCGTATGAGGTGTTAAACCTTGAACGCACCTCTTCGGGCCTGCCGTATATTATTTCATATAATTCCTGGGAGGAGGTCCGGTGCGGGTTTACGCGCGAATATACAAACCCCTCCATGTCTATGCCGCGCCTTCCGGCCCTGCCGGCCATCTGATAAAAATCCCGCGTTTTAAGCGTTCCGAAGTACCGGCCATAATATTTTCTGAGCTCGTCAAAGACCACCGTGCGGGCGGGCATGTTTATCCCCAGGGAAAATGTCTCGGTGGTGAATATCACTTTTATAAGCTTGCTCGTGAAGAGCCGCTCCACCACCTCTTTCAGGGTAGGCAGCATACCGGCGTGATGGTATGCGACGCCCCTTTCTATAAGCGGCGCAAGAAAGAGGGCGCTTTTTTCGCCCGTAAGGCCGAATTTCTCGCACAGGCTGCCGTAAAGCCCTTTTATTTTTTGGCCTTCCCAGTCGTCCAGCAGGTTGAACCCCGCCATCTCCCGCGCGAGATACTCGCAGCGTTTTCTGCCGAAGGAGAAGTATATACAGGGAAGCTTGTCGTTTTTAAAGAGATGGCCGATCAAGGCGTCGGGCCTGTTCGGCTTAAGATGTAAGCGGCGGCCATACCAGTCTTGGTGAGACAGCCTTTTGACTTCCTTGAAGCTATCCACGATCTTGCCCTGGCACTGGTAAAAGAAGTGCAGGGGCACCGGCCGGTTCTTTTCTATAACGACTTCGAAGGATTTTTTATGGACGGATTTTATCCAGTCGGCGAATTCCTGTATGTTTGGTATAGTGGCGGAAAGGGCCAGCATCTTCATATGCTGAGGCAGGAATATCAGGGATTCCTCCCATACGGTCCCGCGCTCATAATCGTCCAGGTAATGTATCTCGTCGAATATTATCCAGGAGTAGTGTTCGAGGTCGCTTTCTTTTTCAAGCACCTTGTTGCGGAATATCTCCGTGGTCATGATAAGCACGGGCGCGGAGGGATTTATGGTGACATCTCCTGTAATGACCCCTATCTTGTCCCCGTATATCTCTTTAAAATCACGGAATTTCTGGTTTGAAAGGGCTTTTATCGGCGCCGTATAGATGACATTCTTTTTTTTGGCGAGGCAGTCGGTTATGACGTGCTCGGCTATTACCGTTTTTCCGGCACCGGTGGGCGCGGATACTATAACGGAATGGCCGTCATTGATATGATCGATTGCTTTTTGCTGGAACGGATCGTAACGCATAGTGTAAGTATTATAAACCATTTCAATAGATTTTACAATACAATGTGGTATAATAAATACACATAAAGCCAATGCAGCTCAACCACACCAAGGAGACATTATGCCGGAGTGTAATATTGCCAGGAATAAAAATATGTGTAATTGTACGTATGAACCCTGCAGCAGGAAGGGCATCTGCTGCGAGTGTCTCCTCTATCACCGGAAGAACGGCCAGCTTCCCGCCTGCTTTTTCACGGCAGCGGAAGAAAGGACATACGACCGTTCCATCGAAAACTTCGTTAAAAACCGTTAAAAGACATGGCCTTTTTGGAACTTGTAAGGACAAGAAAGAGCACAAGGAAATATTCCGCAAGGCCGGTGCCTCGCGGGGCGATAGACAGGTGCCTTGAGGCAGCGCGGCTTGCGCCTTCCGCATGTAATTCCCAGCCGTGGTATTTTATAGTCGTTGACGACCAAAAACTGAAGGACGAGCTCACCGGTAAAACGTTTTCGGGTATTTATTCGATGAACGCGTTTGTTAAGGATGCTCCCGTCCTGATCGCGGTTGTTACCGAGCGCTCAAATTATATAGCCCGTCTCGGCGGTTATTTCAAAGGCGTTCAATATAGCCTTATCGATATAGGCATAGCGTGCGAGCATCTCGTCCTTCAGGCAGAAGAAGAAAAACTTGGCACATGCTGGCTGGGATGGTTTGATGAAAAGGCCGCAAAGAGGATCCTGGGGTTGCCGAAAGATAAGAAGATAGACATAATAATAAGCATGGGCTATCCCGAAGAGGCGGCGGGCACCGATAGGCCGAGAAAATCTTTAGAGGAGATCAGAAGATTTAATTATAGAGAAGAAGGATGAACCTGTTTTTAAAGATTTTCTTACGCATCGCCGCTTACAGTATATTGATAGTAGGAGGCCTGTCTTTATATATATTCTTTACTTCAGTGCGGCCTCCCCGGCATATAACACCGGTCAGCCCGGTCGATCTGGGACTGGAGTATGAAGATATCACTTTCGTCACGGAGGATAATATCCGGCTCAGCGCCTGGTTTATACCTTCTGAAAACGCCGGCGAAAAAGCTATAATCGTATGTCACGGCTATCCGGCCGACAAAGGAGACGTATTATCCTTTGCCACTTTTCTTCATGATAGCTTCAATCTGTTATTTTTTGATTTCAGGGGCATGGGTAAAAGCGAAGGCAATGTCACTACGATCGGCCGGAGAGAAGAAAAGGATTTCCTCGCAGCGGTAAAGTACCTTAAATCTAAAGGCATGGAAAAAATAGGGGCTTTCGGATTCTCGATGGGCGGCGCTGTTATAATAATGGCCAACAGTCCCGATATAGATGTCATAGTGAGCGAATCCGCATATGAGGACCTTTACTCGATGGCGCATTTAACATATCGCAATTTCGGGGTCTTTCGGTATCCGTTTGTATATGCTACCCGATTGTGGTCGCGCCTCTTTTTAGGTATAGACCTGGCAGGTGTTTCTCCTAAAGATTCCATCAAGGATATAAAAGTCCCCGTTTTATTGATTCATAGCGAGAAGGACAGCATAATCCCCCTCAGCAATGCCTATGCCTTGAAAGAGGCGAATCCGAAGGCAGAATTATGGATAATAGACGAAAGCGACCACGGGGGGGTGTGGGGGCTGATGCGCAGCGAATATGAAAAACGCATCCGTGATTTTTTATTGGCCGCAATGGATTGATTGACTACACAAAAAACATTTGAAAATAAGCCGGTTTTTGCTATAATCAAATCACTATGAGAAAAAGAAATAGACGGCGCACAAGAGGCTGCCAGAGGCGGGAGAGCGAGTTAAGGGACGGCTTTAGAGACAGCTTACAACCCGTCAAGCCGCTTGACCTTTCAAAGGCCAAAAAGATCAATGACCTGGTCACGCAGATGGCCTTTACTTCCTTCGGCGCAAGGAGCGTCGGGGAGGCCGCCGACGTCTTTTATAAAATGGCAAAGGATAAGGACTGCTTTGTGGTTCTTACGCTTTCGGGCGCTTTGACCGTCGCGAAAATGGGGCTGGTCATCTGCGAGATGATAGACAATAAGCTTGTGGATGCCGTTGTGTCCACCGGGGCCTTGATGGCCCACGGGTTTGTCGAAGCAACCGGGATGTTGCATTTCAAATATAAAAAAGATATGGACGACGAAAAGCTGTATCGCGCCGGCTATAACAGGATTTACGACACTATCGAACTGGAAAAGAATCTGGATGATGTAGAGGCCATAATGAGGAAGGTCCTTGACGGCATAGGCAGGGATAAGGTGCTTTCAAGCAGGTTTTTGAACGAAAAACTGGGCGAGTATTTAGCGAAGAACGCAAAAGGCCGCGGCATATTAAAAAGCGCCTATTTAAAAAAGATGCCTGTTTTTATCCCGGCTTATACGGATTCCGAACTGGGGCTGGACCTGGCGATTTATAACAGGGCCGCGAAGGCCAACGGAGAGAAGCCGTTCCGCTTTGACCCGTTTCTGGATCTGGAGGATTTTGCGGAGCTGATAAGGCGGCAGAAAAGGCTGGGGATTTTCACAGTAGGCGGCGGCGTGCCGAGAAATTGGGCGCAACAGGCCGCACCCTATTTAGATATAATCGGAAAGCGCCTTAAAACGGGAGGTGCTTTCAAGCGTTACCAATGCGGCGTAAGGATCTGTCCG
>JAUWWU010000125.1 GCA_030616695.1 Candidatus Omnitrophota bacterium
CCTCTTTTCTCAAGTTCTCCGTCGGTAAATCTTTCCTCAACCATCAATGACAGCAATTTGTCGATCTCGCCATATGGATAGCCCAGCTCGCCTTCGTCGGTCTGGCCGGCCCACAAACCGGCTGTGGGTTCTTTCTTTATGACCTCCTCCGGCACGCCTAAATACTTCGCCAGTATATATTCCTGCGTTTTATATAAACCGGCAAGGGGATTTAACGCGCAGGCACTGTCGCCGTATAAAGTGCTATAACCCAAAAGCATCTCTGTCTTATTGCCCGAGCCTATGACCAACGCATTCTCTTTTTTGGATAAGTCATACAATATTGTCATGCGCTCGCGCGCCATCTTGTTGCCCCGCCTGATCTTATCCGCTGCCGGAAAATTCTCAAAATAGACATCTATCATAGGCGCAATGTCTATCAGATATTTAGATATTCCCAATTTGCTCACGACAAGATTCGCAAAACGTATGCTGGGCGGATCTATCTCGCCATAGGGCATAATCGCGGCAATAACGTTTTTGGCGCCGAGAGCCTCTTTTGAAAGGTATGCGACAGTAGCGGAATCTACGCCTCCGGAAAGGCCTACCACGACCTTTTTAAAACCCGCATTGCCTGCGGTATCTTTTATAAAACGCACCAGGCGCTTTTTTACAATCTCCGGATTTATATCTAATATGCTTTTAGCTGTTTTTTTCATATAGCTACTATACTTATGTGGTTCTCATCGGCTTTTGATACGGATTCTTCGCGGTTTATAAAAAATGTCTTTCCGGCCTCTATCGCAAGGACAGAGGCTTTTGCTTCGATCAGCGAATTTATTGTCCTTATCCCCACTGCGGGGATATCAAATCTGGGGTCCTGGTTCGGCTTTATCATTTTAACTGCTACAACTCCGCCTCTTGAAAACCGGCCGGCCCGTTTTATCGTATCATCGGTTCCTTCAACCGTCTCTACTGCCAGGACGGCTTTATTTTTGACCGCCACCGTCTGCCCGATATCAAGCCTTCCGATCTCTATAGCCATTTTTTTACCGAATTCTATATCCTCCCACTCCTTGGCCGTAGGCTCCCTTTCTGTCAGCGTCCCCTTTTGAGGTATAAAATCCGAAAGATAACCGGCAGGACTTATGAAAGTCAGGCCGATTTTTTCCACCTGTTTTGCAACATCCCTCAATATAGAGTCGTCAGGCGATTTTCGGTATTTTTTAAAAACGAGCTTATTTGCTCATTTTTCGAAAAATCCTTTTTAAAAAAGGTGCTTTTCGGTATTTTTCCGATCATTACAAGGTTTTTTACCCTGTTTGTGAAAAACATAAAAGGGAGCTTTGCCGTCTCCGAAAGGTTTATCCAATATATCTTGTCAACGTGCCTGTTAAGCTCCGGAGAAGCTATGCCCTTAGCCGCAAAAGCTATTATCTTGGTGCCTTTTTTCCTGGCTTCGTCGGCAAAGACGATAGGCAATTCTCCTTCGCCCGCCAAAAGCCCGATTCTTCCTATTTTTTTCATATTATAAGGTTTTATTTTAAGAGAAGCTGAAGAGAATGCCGGCTTCTACCACTATTTCCGACTCAAGCTTGACAACGCCGTGAAGCTGTACTATGCGGGATTTCAACTTTACAATATCGACCTCAAGCCTCAATTCATCACCTGGGATAACTGCCTTTCTGAACCTTACTTTATCCAGCCCTATAAAATATGCCGACCTGTTCAGATTTTCTTTTTTATTAAACATCAGGATGCCGCCGAGCTGCGCCAGGGCCTCTATCATAAGAACGCCCGGCATGATAGGATTGCCCGGGAAATGGCCTTTAAAAAATTCCTCGTTTCCTGTTATCTTCTTAATTCCGACTATCCTTTTATCCTGCTCTATTTCCGTTATCTTATCTACAAATAGAAACGGATCTCTGTGCGGAAGTATCTTTTTTATATCATTTATATCCAGCTTTCCTTCTTTAGGTTCGACCACTTCATGGGCTTTTAGGCCCGCATCCCTTGCCTTACTCATGCAACACCTCTTCCAGTTTCCTTAAAAGTTTCACGTTTAAAGAATGGCCGCTTTTAACCCCTGTTATATGCGCTTTCAGCTCCGCATTAATAAGGGCCAGATCCCCCAATAAATCCAAGACCTTGTGGCGCACCGGCTCATTAGGAAATCTAAACTTGTTTTTAATGGGTTTGCCGTCTTTTATTACAAGTGCATTCTTATAATTGCCGCCTTTGCCCAAGCCCCTCTTCATTATGTCTGCGACTTCGTCTTCAAGGCAGTATGTCCTGGCAGGGGCGATTTCTTTGACAAATATATCTCCGCCGGCTCCGGCAAAAGAAAAATCCGCGCGTTGAGCCATATGCCCGGATTTGTCGTATTTCATTAAATAAGACACGCTAAAATTGCCGGCCGGCGCTGCCGTTAAAGACGACTCTCCCTCATGGCATGAAACGGCGTCCTTTAAAATAAGCTCTTTTTTCTTCTTTTTTTGCTCTAAAATCCCGGCCTTTTTAAGCTCCCGCGCAAAATCCAGTGCGCTGCCGTCCAGCGCCGGTAATTCTGAATTATTCACTTCTATCTCGGCGTTATCTATGCCAAGGCCCCCCAGAGCGGCCATCAAATGTTCTATGGTATGAACTGAGGCGCCGTTTTTCTCTATCGAGGTGCATCGCAAGCTGCCGGAATCTGCCGTAAGATTTGAAACGGCCGCCGCTATATCCGGCCTTCCTTTAAGGTCAGTCCTTATAAAAATTATGCCTGTATCTACAGGCGCATTTTTTATTTCAACCCTTACATGTTCGCCGCTGTGGAGACCCTTTCCTTCCAAGGCAACGGCTTTCTTTACTGTCCTCTGGAATCTCATCTTAGGTTCTAATTACTTAGAAGCTTCCTTAATTTTCTTCTCGAGCTCATTCAATCTTTCGACGATCCTGGGAAGATTATCGATATGAGCCACCAATTTCTTAAACACATTATGCGGCCTGGCCGGAATGCCGCTCATAATCGTTTTTGGCGGCACGGATTTAGTAATACCGCCTTTCGCCGCAACCATTGCGCCGTCCCCGATATCAACATGGTCCTTTATGCCGGCCTGTCCGCCTAATATGACATTATTGCCGATATTCACGCTCCCGGAAATACCCACTTGCGCTACAAGAACGCAGTTTTCGCCTATCCTGACATTGTGCGCTATTTGCACAAGATTGTCGATCTTGGTGCCTTTTCCCACGACAGTCTTGCCAAACGTTGCCCTGTCTATAGTCACACATGCCCCGACCTCGACATCGTCTTGTATCTCTACAATGCCCATCTGCGGGATCTTGACAAGCTGCGCCCCGTCTTTTGTGAAGCCAAAACCATCGGCGCCTATAACGGCAGAACTATGTATGGTGACGTTGTTACCTATAATAACCTTTTCGCGCAGCGTAACGTTGGGATATACGGAGGTATTGCTTCCTATCTTTGCGCCCTCTCCTATATATACAAGCGGATATATAATACTATCGTCCCCTATCGTGACATCG
>JAUWWU010000123.1 GCA_030616695.1 Candidatus Omnitrophota bacterium
CCGGCGAGAGCGGGACACTGAAGACATTATCAACGGCGCTCAGTTATTCGTCTCAGATTCTGGATACGCCATTTTACGGCTCTTTAGGCCTGAAGTACAAAAAAGAGCGCGATGTCATGGAAAATATACCGCTCTCAAGCGGTGAAAACAGCGTAAGCGCTGAGGGAGAGCTCAAGTATAGGCCGTCGACGGATTTTGAGACATATATCAGGATGAGCTATAAGCATATCCGGGGCGTTCTTGACCATGACCAGAATAGAGAAGAGACGCGCATCTACGGAGGAGGCTCATACCTGTTTGACACGACGTTGCGCTGGGGCACAGGCGGCTCTGTGAGGGGTTATGTCTTTAACGACTTAGACGGAGACGGCCTGAAGGGCCCGGACGATAAAGGCCTTTCCGGGATCAATGTCTATGCGGGCGAGTATTACTCTACGGCTACGGACGCCGACGGCAGATTTGAATTCGGAAAGATCAAGGGCATGGAGGCTTTGGTGATATTCGATATGAAGATGCTGCCCGAGGGATATAAGCCGACAACACCCACTTCCCGGACGGTCAAGTTGGAAAAAGGCATTGTCTCGGAGGTATCTTTCGGCGTCATGGCCGTTGCCGAGATATCAGGGGTGGTGTTTAATGACGTAAATATGGACGGCATATTTGATGACGGTGATGAAGGGGTAGGAGAGGCGCTTCTTGTATTAGACGACGGCAGGATGGCCCAGACGATGAGAACGGGGCATTATAGGCTGGAAGACGTCAGGGCCGGGACAAAGACGCTTAACCTGGATACAATGAGCCTGCCGCTTAATCTTATACCGTCAATAACGGCCAAGAGGACCATGGATGTACAGGAAGGCAAATATTACGAGGAAGATTTTGCGCTCTACGCGCTGCGGACGATAGTCGGCAATATCTTTGTGGACAAAAACAACAACGGTAAATTTAACGCCGGAGAGGAAGGGCTCGCTGACGTGGAAGTGATGGTAGGGGATAATATCGCCCTCACGGATGAAACAGGCAGGTTCTTCCTTAAGAAACTGAAAGGCGCAAGTCAAAAGGTAGAAGTGGCCCTCGAGAGCATGCCGGAAGGATACAAGATTTCCGGAGACCCGTTTAAAGAAGTGACGCTGGCGCCCGAAGGCGAAATAAAGGAAGGTGTGGATTTCCCCGCCGTAAGAAGGTAATATTAAAAGTTTGGCCGTTTCTTGCGGTTAGGCTTTTTTATCCTCTTATTTCTTCTCGTCCTCTTTCTATGACCTTTTGCCATTTCTATTTCCCCCTTGCATTAACACATGGATTATAATATAATAATAACACTTTGCCGTCAAGGAGAATCTAAAAATGCAGCTTTTCATACACAATTTCAGATTCAACATTATCCTGACCACTTTTCTTGCCTGGCTGATAGCGCAGGCCCTTAAGGTGTTGATAGGCGTTGTAAGGGAAAAGAGGTTTAATTTTAAGTGGTTTGTCGGAACGGGTGGGATGCCGAGCTCGCACGCTGCCGCAGTTTCAGCCATGGCCACGTCAGTCGGCATCGATTTGGGCCTTTCATCGCCGCTCTTTGCCATTGCATTGCTTTTTGCGATAGTCGTATTATTTGACGCCCAGGGCGTCAGGCACGCAAGCGGCAAACAGGCTGAGGCATTGAATAAGATCCTGGACGATATCTATTGGAAGCACCACGTCAAGGAAGACAGGCTTAAAGAACTCTTGGGGCATACGCCGGTTGAAGTCCTAACCGGCACCTTTCTCGGAATAGTAGTTGCCCTGTTTTTTAAGCTTTAACCGGAGGATAGATGAAAAAGAGGTTTATTTTTATTGTTGTTTTAATCGCGGCTATAGGCGTAATATATTTATTCACTTCCAAAAAGGCCCCCGCTCCGGCAAAAGTCGAATACTATAAAGAACCCGCTAAAGGGGCCGAGCTCCTCTATGAGAAAGCGGAAAAATTGGTAAAAGAGGAAAAACTCCTCGATGCCGCAAGGGCTTACAAAAAGCTGCTGGCGCAGCATCCCGGAAGCAATATGGTAAAAGACGCCAGGGCAAAATTGGACAGCCTTAACATAAGGACCCTTTTCTCTGCGATACCGACTGAGGATAGCGTATCTTACGAGGTGAAACCGGGCGATACCTTAAGCAAGATAGCAAAGGATTTCGGGACTACTGTAGAGCTTATAATGAAAAGCAACGGCCTGGCGGATTCGCTTATAAGGCCGGGCATGCGCCTTAAGGTCTCAAGAGCGGCCTACAGTATATTGGTCGATAAATCCCAGAACATCCTTATCCTGAGAGCCGGCAATGAGGTATTTAAGACATATGCGGTATCCACCGGCGCTGACAATAGCACGCCCAGCGGGAGTTATAATATAAAGAATAAACTGATCGATCCCACCTGGTATAAGACAGGCGCTATTGTGCCTCCGGACAGCCCGGAGAACATACTCGGGTCGCGCTGGATGGGCCTGACATTGCCTGAATACGGCATACACGGCACCACGGATGACTCCACCATAGGTATGCAGATCACGGCTGGCTGCATCAGGATGAAGAATAAGGACGCGGAAGAGCTTTTTTCCATAGTCCCGGTCGGTACCCCGGTCACCATAATAGATTAAAGAGCAAAAAGGGGACGTTTCTCTTTAACCTAACCCTTTATGTATAAAGAAGTTACAACAGGTCATTTTCCACAAACGGATGTACCAAAAAGCGGAAAACGCCAGATTGTAACCTATTGTTACATAAGTAGTTACGGTAAAGAGAAACGTCCCCATAATAAGGCGGGAGTTGGAGCATGGACGGTTTGGATTTCGAAAAGCCGGTTGTCGAATTGGAGAGGAAGATAGAAGAGCTGAAGAAGCTGTCATCCGATGAAGACATGGACCTCTCAGACGAAATAAAAAACCTTCAGGAGAAATTGGAGAAGGTTAAGAAGGGTGTATTCGAAAACCTCACTCCGTGGCAGCGCGTGCAGATAGCCCGCCATCCGAAGCGTCCCTACACCCTTGATTATATAAACGCTATAATGACGGATTTTATCGAGTTCCACGGAGACCGCAGTTTTAGCGACGACAAGGCGATAGTCACAGGTTTTGCGAAGATCAACGGCAATAAAATATGCGTAATAGGCCATCAAAAGGGCAGGGACACAAAGGAAAACCTCAAAAGGAATTTCGGCAGTGCCCATCCCGAAGGTTATAGGAAAGCGATAAGGATGATGAAACTGGCCGAGAAATTCGGGCTTCCCGTAGTGTCTTTTATAGATACGCCGGGCGCATACCCCGGGATAGGCGCTGAGGAAAGGGGCCAGGCAGGCGCTATAGCATATAATCTGATGGAGATGTCCGGACTGGCGATACCCTTAATAATAATCGTAATAGGAGAGGGCGGTTCCGGAGGGGCGATCGGGATAGGCGTAGGCGACAGGATATGCGTTTTAGAAAACGCGTATTATTCCGTGATATCTCCCGAGGGATGCGCCTCTATCCTCTGGAGGGACAGGACAAAAGCTCCCGACGCGGCAAAGGTCTTAAAATTGACGGCAAACGACCTCTACGAACTTGGTATTATAGACGATATTATAAAAGAGCCTCTCGGCGGGGCGCATAGAGACCCCGAAG
>JAUWWU010000081.1 GCA_030616695.1 Candidatus Omnitrophota bacterium
GTTTATATTAACGCCGAGTTCCTCCAGGATATCCGCGCTTCCGCATTTACCGGTAAAAGAGCGGTTTCCGTGCTTGGCGACTTTTAGTCCGCAGGCCGCGAGGACTATTGCCGTTATCGTAGATATATTGATGTCGTTTATCTTCGCGCCGCCGGTTCCGCATGTATCGATCAGGTCCCTGGCCTGAGTCATGACCTTGGTTGATTTTTCCCTCATGACTTCCGCTGCCGCTGCGATCTCATCGGGGCTTTCCCTCTTGTCTTTAAGAGATAAGAGAAATTTCTTCACATCTTCTTTTTCCGCCGTCCCGGTCATTATTTCGTTAAAGACTGCGGCCATCTCCTCCCGCCTGAGGTCTTTTTTCTCCGATAACTTCTTTACCGCTTCTTTTATCATAGTAAATACCCGTGGTGGGGACGCTTTCCGAGCAAAGCGGGAACGTGTCCCCAGGCACGGCTTTACAACCTGTTCGTTGCGCTATTGGTTCAACTGCTGTGGCTTTTGATTTCTAAAAAGTTTTTAAGTATTTTTTTTCCTTCGCCGGTAAGTATGGATTCGGGGTGGAATTGGACGCCGTATACCTTATGCTCCTTATGCCTCAAGGCCATGATCTCCTTATCCTCGGTCTCGGCGGTTATCTCTAAACAGTCCGGCACCGAGTCATGCTTGACTATCAGCGAGTGATACCTTGTTGCCTCAAAAGGATTTTTTATGCCTTTAAATATATCTTTCCCGTTATGGTATATAAGCGAGGTCTTACCGTGCATTAACCTGGAGGCCCCCGTAATCACGCCTCCGAAAACCTCCGCTATCGCCTGATGTCCGAGGCATACGCCCAGGATCGGCACTTTCGCCGTAAAGGCCCTTATCACAGACTCTGAAATGCCCGATTCGGACGGATAGCCCGGCCCGGGAGAAATAATAATCTTCTCCGGACACAATTTCTCTATTCCTGCCAGGTCTATTTTGTCATTACGAAAAACCGTTAGCTCCGCCCCGAGCTCGCCCAGGTACTGGACCAGGTTATATGTAAATGAATCGAAGTTATCGATTACCAGTATCATGGTTTTTCCTTTGCGCTATAACCCCTAATCTGCTTCTTCTATTGCTTTGATGAGTGCCATGGCTTTATTCAGCGTCTCCTGATACTCCCTTTCCGGCTGCGAGTCCGCGACGATGCCGGCACCGGCCTGAATATATGCCTTGTTCTTTCTTACAAGGATCGTTCTTATCGTGATGCAGGTATCCACGTTGCCGGAAAAGCTGAAATACCCGACGCAGCCCGCGTAAGGCCCGCGCTTACTGTTTTCAAGCTCGTCTATTATCTCCATAGCGCGTATTTTCGGCGCGCCGGCGACCGTCCCCGCGGGAAAAGAGGCCCTTACAGCGTCGTATTCGCTTTTTGAGTCGGACAACCTGCCCACTATATCGCTGACTATGTGCATGACATGAGAATACTTTTCTATCCTCATAAACTCTTCCACTTTTACGCTGTTAAAGTCCGACACCCGGCCCACGTCATTGCGCCCCAGGTCCACAAGCATTATGTGCTCCGCTCTTTCCTTCGGGTCCTTAAGCAGTTCTTCCGCGAGTTTCGCGTCTTCGGACTCATTCTTGCCCCTCGGCCTCGTGCCGGCGATAGGCCTCAATTCTATCTTTTTATCCTCGCACCTTACCATTATCTCGGGCGACGCGCCTATCAGCGAGACATCCTTGAATTTGAGATAATACATCTAAGGCGAGGGATTTATGGAACGTAACCTCCTATATACGTTGAAAGGGTCCCTGCCGCCCAGCTCTGCCTCAAGCCGCTGAGACAGGACAACCTGAATGATATCCCCGTTCTTTATATATCTTTTTGCCTTAAGGATTATATCGCCGAAACTTTTTTGCGTGAAATTGGATTTTATGCTTATCTTTCCTTTTGCCTTTTTGATTTTCTTTCCCGCCTTATTTTTTGACAGCATATTTATGATTCTGTCTATCTTTTTCACGGCGGCATCATATGCCTTTGACGGATTGCCCGTTACGTGCGCGTTTGAAACTATCTTTATCTTACGCGCGATATGGTCGAATATAAGAAGGGTATCGGTGAGGACAAAGATGGCATCCGGGACTTTGAGGTCGTCTGTGTTTTTATCGGGGATATCCTCGAAAAAGCGGACCATGTCGTAACCTATATAGCCGACAAGCCCGCCGCAGAAGCGCGGGAGGCCCTCTATCCTGACAAATCTAAACTGCCCCATAAACTTTTTTATTTCCGCCAGGGGGTTGGATTTTGTCTTGTAGCGCTTTACTTTTCTGCCTTCCGTTATCTCTATGTCTTTTCCTTTGCTCTTAAATACCAGGGAAGGGTCGGAGCCTAGAAAAGAATACCGCGCTATGTTTTCCTCGCCTTCGACAGATTCCAGAAGATACGAATAATCCCCCTTATCTATCTTAAGAAAGGATGAAACCGGCGTCTCAAGGTCGGCCGCGAGCTCCCTGTATACGGGTATCAGATTGCCTTTTTTAGATAATTTTATAAACTCTTCTTTACTCGGATTAATCATATGCTAATTCCGTATACCGTATTTCGTATACCGTATACCGTTTTGGAAAGCGGAATACGGACGACGGTTAATACACCTTCCCGGGATCAAATACCTTTTCCTCGGAAATGCCGAATGAGCCGTCTTTATTTACCCGCCTGTAATAACACGTAAAATAGCCCGCGTGGCAAGCCGCTGTCTTCTGCTCTACCTTCAAAAGAAGCGAATTCGCTTCGCAATCCACAAAGACCTCTTTTAGTATCTGGATGTGGCCCGAAGTTTCTCCCTTTATCATAAGCCTTTTCTCGGACCTCCTGAAGACATACACCTTGCCTTCTTCAATGGTCTTCCGGAGGGCCTCCTTTGTCATATAGCAAAGCGTAAGGACTTTTTTCGTCTTATAGTCCTGGATGACCGCCGGGATCAGCCCCTGCTCATTAAATTTTAGCTGCTCCATAAATTTCTTCATAACCGCACACTCACTTCTTTGTCGCGCAGGTATTCTTTTGCCTGGCGGATGGAATATTCGCGAAAGTGAAAAATCGACGCCGCCAGGGCCGCGTCCGCCTTTCCTTCCGTCACCGCCTGATATATGTGCTCCGGATTTCCGCAGCCACCCGAGGCTATGACGGGAACGCTTACGGCCTCACTTATCTTTTTTGTCAGTTCAATATCGTAACCGTCTTTTGTGCCGTCGTAATCCATGCTTGTGAGGAGTATCTCGCCCGCGCCGAGGCCCGTCACTTTTTCCGCCCACTCTAAAGCATCTATTCCCGTATTCTCCCTTCCGCCGTTTATGTAGACCTCCCAGCGCGAAGGGCCTGCCTTCTTGGCGTCTATAGCGACAACGATGCACTGGCTGCCGAACTTGCCGGATGCCTCTTTTATAAATTGCGGGCTTTTTACCGCGGCGGTATTTATCGAGACCTTATCGCAACCGGCGGAAAGCAATCCCCTTATATCGTCAAGCTCGCTTATGCCGCCTCCTACCGTAAACGGCATAAAGACGCATTCCGCTATGCGCCTGACGACGTCTGCCATCGTCTTTCTTTTCTCGTGCGAAGCCGTTATATCGAGAAAGACGAGTTCGTCCGCGCCTTCTTTGTCATAGACCTTTGCCTGCTCTACCGGATCTCCGGCATCCCGTAATTTTACAAAATTCACGCCCTTGACGACCCGTCCGTCTTTCACGTCAAGGCAAGGTATTATTCTTTTTGCAAGCATACGTTTATTGCCTCCCTCAGGTTAACCGTCCCTTCATAAAGCGCCTTTCCCACTATAACTCCCGTGAGGTTTTTCCTGTCCAGGGCGCACAGCCTCTTTATGTCGTCTATGCACGATATTCCGCCCGCCGCGATCACGGGGATATTGACATTGCTTACAAAGTTATCGACCCTTGTAAAATTCGGGCCGCTCAACGTTCCGTCCACGGTAACGTCCGTATATATTACGGCTGAAACGCCCAGATGCTCCATCCTTCGCGCCATATCTATAGCGTTCATGCTGGATGATTTTGTCCATCCCCGCAGCATGACGAACCCGTTTTTAGAATCGATCGAGACTATTATCTTCTCGCCGTACATTTTTATCGCTGTCGTTATAAAATCTATGTCTTTCACGACCCTGGTCCCCAGGATGACCTTTGATACCCCTATATTAAATGCCCAGCTTATTGCGTCTAAAGTCCTTAAGCCGCCGCCCAATTCGACGGGTATGCTTACGGACCTGATAATCGCCGAGACTGAATCCATATTTTTAGGCTTGCCGGAAAAGGCGCCGTCCAGGTCGACTACATGCAGGATACTCGCGCCCTGCGAATGCCACCTTCTTGCAATATTGCCGGGGTCATGCGAATATAATTTTATCTGCTCGTAATCGCCTCTCGTGAGGCGGACGACATTTCCGTCTTTTATGTCTATCGCCGGTATTATCTTCATCGCAAACTCATAAAATTATTAAGAAATCTCAGGCCGATTTCCTGGCTCTTTTCAGGGTGGAATTGCACGGCGTAGATATTATCCTTCCGGACCATCGATGTAAACTTACAGCCATAGTTCGTAGAAGCCGCTACGATCTCTTTATCCAGGGGTCTTACGTAATAGGAATGGAGGAAATAAAAGAAGGCGTTGTCTTCTATGTCTCTGAAAAGCGGGCAGTCCTTATTTTTTATCTCTGCCTGATTCCACCCCATATGGGGCACTTTCAGCCCGTTTCGCTCTCCAAACCTGATTACATCTCCTTTTAAAATACCGAGCCCTTTACAACTGCCCCCTTCGCTGCTTTTTTCAAAAAGAAGCTCAAGGCCCAGGCATATGCCGAGATATGTCTTGCCTCCCGAGATCTCCTCTTTCAGCGTATCAATGAGCTCAAGCCCGGCAAGGGCGTCCATCGCGTCACGAAACGCCCCTACTCCCGGAAGGACGATCTTGTCGGCCTTCTTTAGATCAGAGGCCTTTTGCGTAACTCTGACTTTTCCTCCCAGGCTAACAAGGGCATTGGAGACACTCCCCAGGTTGCCTACTCCGTAATCGATGACTGCTA